>CAZDZP010000209.1:0-4825 GCA_964509855.1 uncultured Anaerolineaceae bacterium
TGACGACGGCGATCATCGTCGACCAGGAGCGGATGGGGGCGAACGCGCGCTCCACCGTGGGCACGGTTACGGATGCAAACGCGATGCTGCGCATTCTCTTCAGCCGGTTGGGCGACCCGCAGATTGGTCCGCCGAACGCATACTCCTTCAACGTTCCTTCGGTGACGGCGAAGGGCGCGATTACGGTGGAGCGAGGCGCGGGGAAGACGAAGACCGAGACGGCGACTTTCAACCGACTGGGCGGCATGTGCCCGCGTTGCGAAGGAATGGGCGCGGTAACGGACTTCGACCTGGCGGCGCTGTTCGATGATTCGAAGTCGCTGAACGAAGGGGCGCTCACCGTGCCGGGCTACAGCATGGATGGCTGGTACGGACGCATTTACCGCGGCTGCGGCTTCTTCGACCCGGACAAGCCGATCGCGAAGTACAACAAGAACGAGATGCACGACCTGCTGTACAAGGAGCCTACGAAGATCAAGGTCGACGGCATCAACCTGACCTATGCGGGGATCATCCCGGCAATCCAGAAGTCGTACCTGTCGAAGGACGTGGACGCGATGCAGCCACACATCCGCGCCTTCGTGGAGCGCGCGGTCACGTTCACCACCTGCCCGGAATGCAAGGGCACGCGGCTGGCGGCGGAAGCGCGGTCTTCGAAGATCCGTGGCAAGAACATCGCCGACCTCTGCGCGATGCAAATCACGGACGTCGGCGACTGGATGCGCGAACTGGAGGAACCTTCGGTGGCGCCGCTGCTGGCGGGGCTGCAGCACCTGCTGGATTCGTTCGTGGAAATCGGGCTGGGCTACCTTTCGCTGGACCGGCCTTCGGGGACGCTTTCCGGCGGCGAGGCGCAGCGCACGAAGATGATCCGGCACCTCGGTTCGTCGCTCACGGACGTGACCTACGTGTTCGACGAGCCCACGATCGGGCTGCACCCCCACGACATCGAGCGCATGAACAACCTGCTGCTGAGGCTTCGCGACAAGGGCAACACGGTGCTTGTGGTGGAGCACAAACCGGAAACGATCACCATCGCCGACCATTTGGTGGACCTGGGGCCGGGCGCTGGTTCCGGTGGCGGCGAGGTGGTGTACGAAGGATCGGTGGCGGGGGTACGCAGCAGCGGCACGCTCACTGGCAAACACCTGGACGACCGTGCGACGCTGAAGGCATCGGTGCGGAAGCCCTCGGGAGCGCTGGAAATCCGGGGGGCGAACAAGCACAACCTGCAGAACGTGGATGTCGATATCCCGCTGGGGGTGCTCGTCGTCGTGACGGGCGTCGCCGGTTCCGGGAAGAGTTCGCTGATCCACGGGTCGGTTTCGGAACGGGAGGGCGTGGTCGCTATCGACCAGGCGGCTATCCGGGGTTCGCGGCGGAGCAACCCGGCGACGTACACGGGGCTGCTGGAGCCGATCCGCAAGGCCTTCGCCAAGGCAAACGGGGTGAAGCCCGCCCTGTTCAGCGCGAATTCCGAAGGCGCTTGCCCCGCGTGCAACGGCGCGGGGGTGATCTATACGGACCTCGGGATGATGGCGGGTGTGAGCACGGTGTGCGAAGACTGCGAGGGGCGGCGATTCCAGGCGGCGGTGCTGGAGTACCGCTTCGGCGGGCTCAACATCGCCGAGGTGCTTGCCCTGCCCGTGGAGGAAGCGGCGACGTTCTTCGGCGAGGGCGAAGCGCAGACGCCGGCCGCGCACACAATCCTGCAGCGCATGGCGGATGTCGGGCTGGGTTATCTCCGGCTCGGCCAGCCGCTCACCACGCTGTCCGGGGGTGAACGGCAGCGGCTGAAGCTGGCCACGCACATGGGCGAAAAGGGCGGCATCTACGTGCTCGACGAGCCGACGACGGGGTTGCATCTCGCCGACGTGGAACAACTGCTGGGCTTGCTGGATCGGCTGGTGGATTCGGGGAAGTCGGTGATCGTGATCGAGCATCACCAGGCGGTGATGGCGCACGCCGACTGGGTCATCGACCTCGGCCCTGGAGCCGGGCATGACGGCGGGCGTGTCGTATTCGAGGGCACACCGGCGGACCTCGTTGCGGCGGGTTCGACGCTGACGGGAGAGCACCTCGCGGCCTACATTGGCGGCTGAGCTGCGCCTTTGCCAGGCGGACCGGGTTTGGGGGTAGGGGTTGGTGGCTAGCTGCCGCCGAGGTTCGCGATGGCGAGGGCCGCTATGGCGGCGAGCGTTTCGAGGGGAGCGGCCTGGCTGGAGAAGTTGCTTCCGAGCGAGAGGCTGACGCCGATGGCGTATTCGCCGTGGAGGACTTCGAGCGTGTCGGCGTGGCGGAAAGCATCGTCGCCGATACCCTGGACCTTCACGGACGAGGGGTAGAGGGCGCGGGTTTCGTTGAAGAGCTGTGCGACGGTGTAGCCGCTTTGGAGCAAGTCCTCGTCGAAGACGTCCTGGGCGACGATAGAGACCTGGAGGACGGTGGCGTAGCTGCGGTCGGTGGAGCCGAAGGTACAGACTACCTGTCCGAGGGGGGCGCCGAGATTGACACCCCGCGGCGCGGCGAGTTCGCGGCCGAGAAGGCGCTGGGCATCGTCAACGGGGACGATGTCGCACACATCGAGGGAGGCACTACCGCCGAGGGCGATGACTGTGCTGTTCCCGGTGGCCAGCGGGGGGATCTGGATTTCCGGGCGCTGTGGCCGGATGGTCGAGGTCGCTGAACCGTCTACCAGCGTGCTCTCAGTGGCCGTGTCACTATCGCCCCCGGAGCTGCAGGCTGCAGCGAGCACGGTGAGCGCGATGAGCGCGGCGGGAAGCAGTGGGCGTGGGAGATGGGGCAACGGTGGCTCCGGCGTTTGTGTTAACTCCAGTTAACAGCGGGAGCGTCACGCGCCGCGTCACCCATAGGGGTGAGGTGCTGGGGAGTATGTGACAGATTTCACAAGGGTTTACCCTGAGAACGGTGTCGAGCGGGCGTGGAGAAGGTGCCGGGCGCGTGGTGGACGGCTTCGCTACTATGAGTCGATGGCATATGCGCAGCGCGACGACCCCTTCCTGAACCGCCTTCGAGAGCAGGTGCTTTACACCGCCGGCCCTATCGGTTCGACAATCCTTTCGCTTCGGCAGACGCCGGACTACGGGGGGCTGGACGGCTGCAACGAGTTCCTCGTGATCAGCGACCCGGAAGTGCTGGCGACGATCCAGCGGGATCTCTACGCGGCGGGCTGCGACGCGGTGGACAGCGCCACGTTCGGGGCGAACAAGATCGTGTTCGCGGAGTACGACATCGTGCCGCGTGTGCGGGAGATCAATCGCGTTGCCGCGCAGCAACTGAACGCGGTGCGAGACGAGTTCAGCACGCCGGAGTGGCCGCGCTACAGCTTTGGAACGATCGGCCCGGGAACGAAGCTGCCGTCGCTGGGACACACCGACTGGGACGAGCTGGTCGACAGCTACCGGGAGCAGGTGCACGGGCTGATCGAAGGCGGCATCGACGTCCTGAAGGTGGAAACCTGCCAGGACCTGCTGCAGACCAAGGCTGCGCTGGCCGCCATCGCCGACAAGTTCGAGGAACTCGGGGTGCGGCTGCCGGTCATCGCGAGTGTGACTATTGAGACGACCGGGACGATGCTCCTCGGCAGCGACATCGCCTGCGCGCTGACGACGCTGGAGGCGATGGACCTCGTCGACATCATCGGCATCAACTGCGCGACTGGCCCCGAGCAGATGGTGGAGCACGTGCGCTACCTCGCCGAGCATTCGCGGCGCCCGGTGTTCATCGGCCCGAACGCGGGTCTGCCGGAGCTCGTGAACGGCGAGGGCTGCTACCCCCTGACGCCTGACGAATTCGCGCGCTACCAGAAGATCTTCGTCGAAGAGTTCGGGACAAGTATCGCCGCCGGGTGCTGCGGCACGACGCCAGCGCACTTCGAAGCGGCTATCAAGTTGATTGGGCATAAGGCGCCGAAAGCGCGCACGCCAGATTGGGAGCCGGGCAGCAGTTCTCTCTACACGAGCGTCCCCCACCGGCAGGACCTGAGCTTCCTCGTTATCGGCGAACGGCTGAACGCGACCGGTTCGCGGGCCTTCCGCGACCTTGTGCTGGCGGAGGATCTCGACGGCATGGTGGCGCTGGCGAAAGAACAGGCGGCCGAGGGCGCGCACGTGCTGGACGTGATGGTGGACTACGTCGGCCGCGACGGTGTACCGGACATGCAGCGGCTGGTGAAGGAACTGCGGACGCAGTCGACGTTGCCGCTCGTGTTCGACAGCACGGAGCCACCGGTCATCGAGACGGCGCTGAAGCTCTATGGCGGCAAGGCGATCGTGAACTCCATCAACCTTGAGGATGGAGAGCGGAAGATCAGCCGCGTGCTTCCACTGATCAAGCGCCACGGCGCTGCGGCGATCGCGCTGACCATCGACGAAGAAGGCCAGGCGCGCACGACCGAATGGAAGCTGAAGGTGGCGCGGCGCATCTACGATATCGCGGTGAACCGCCACGGCATGGAACCGGACGACCTGCTCTTCGACTTCCTGACGTTCCCGCTTGGAAGCGGGCAGGAAGACCTGCGCAAGGATGCGATGGAAACGCTGAACGCCATCAAGGCGATGAAGGAAGAATTCCCGCGCGTGAACACGGTGCTCGGCGTTTCGAACGTGTCGTTCGGGCTGAAGCCGGCGGTGCGGCGGGTGCTGAACTCGGTGTTCCTGCACGAAGCGGTGGAGCACGGGTTGGACAGCGCCATCGTGAATTCGAAGCAGATACTCCCGCTGAACCGCATCCCGGAGGAGCAACTGGAGGCGGCGCGCGACCTCATCTACGACCGCCGCCGCCCGGTCAGCGCCGAGGAGCCCGA
>CAZDZP010000210.1:0-4825 GCA_964509855.1 uncultured Anaerolineaceae bacterium
TCGACGAGCCCACCAACCACCTGGACCTCGACACCATCGAGTGGCTCCAGGGCTATCTCGCCGCCAGCGATGCGGCTGCCGCTATCGTCTCGCACGACCGCGCCTTCCTCGACGCCGTCGCCACCCACATCCTCGACCTCGACCCTGCCAACGGGGCGCCGTCAGTCCACGCCGGGGGCTACAGCAACTTCGCCGAGGCCATGCGTCACCGCCGCGAAAAGCACTGGGAGGACTATCGCCGTCAGCAGCGTGAAGAGCGCGCGCTCAAGGAGGAGATCTCCGCCATCGAATCGCGGGCGCGCGGCATCGAAAACAGCACCATCAACTTCTACGTCCGCAAGCGCGCCCGCAAGGTTGCCCGTCGCGCCGTCACGCTGCGCTCCCGCATCGAACGCCAACTCGACTCGCAGGAGCACCTCGACCGGCCGCTGAAACCGCCGCCCCGGCTCGAGGGCAAACTCCAGCCGGGCGAGCGCGCTGCCTCGACGCTGGTTGCCGCCAGCAACCTCGCGCTTTCCGTTGGTGAACGCACGCTCTTTGAAGGCGCGACGTTCTCGGTCGGGCGCGGCGAACGCGTGGCCCTGCTCGGCGCGAACGGCGCGGGGAAGTCGACGCTGCTGCGCGCCATGCTGGGTCTGCACGAGCCCGCCGCGGGGACGCTCCACGTCTCGGGTTCAGCCGTCATCGGCACGCTCCCCCAGGACGACACGCTCCTCGCGAGCGCTCGGGAGCTGACCCCCGTCGATTGGCTGCGCCGCGAATGCGGGCTCGATTCCGTGGCGGCGAACAACTACGTCCACCGCTTCCTCGGTTCGTCCGCCGCCGCGCAGACCCCCATGGAGCGGCTGAGCTACGGGGAACGGCGGCGGCTGCTCCTCTCGCGGCTCATCCTCGGTGGCGCCAACCTGTTGCTACTCGACGAGCCCACCAACCACCTCGACCTACCAGCCCGCGAAGCCTTCGAAGACGTCTTCGCCACCTACGAAGGCGCCGCCATCGTCGCCACCCACGACCGCTACTTCATCGAACAGTTCGCCACGCGCGTGCTGAACATCGAAGGGGGCCGGTTGTTGGAGGGGGATGTGTAGCCGTGGGGCTTGGGCTTGCCTTCGTAGCTGCGACCCACCGCGGTGGCGGGAAACGCCCTCAACGCCGCCCTACGGCACCACCGCCACCCTACGGCAACGACTCCACCTCCGCCGTGTAGCGGCGCGGCGGGTTGGGGCGGCGGGCGAGGATGAAGAAGATAGAACCCAGCGCCGCTATCACCGCGAGGATGTCGAAACCCAGCCGGTAGTCCCCCGTGACGTCGTACATGAACCCTGCTATAAGCGGGCCGGAGATCGTGCCGACGATGATGATCATGTTGGAAATTCCGAGGATCTTGCCGAAGGAACGCCGCCCGAAGTAGTCGGCGCGGATGGCCGCCATCTGCGGGCCGCGCCAGCCCCACGCCACGCCGTGCAGCACCACAAACGCCGCCACCATGTAGACGTTCACCGCGTGCGATAGGAACAGCAGCCCGGTGGCGTGCATGCCCATGCAGGTGATGAGCAGCATGCGCTTGTTCACGCGGTCGCCGAGCAGGCCGCCGCTGACTGTGCCGAAGAGGAACATCATGGTCATCGCGAACACCACGCCCGCGGCCTCGCCCAGTGTGTAGCCCTGCGACTGCGTGAGGTGCGAAACCAGGTGCACCCCCATCGCCGAAACCACGAACAGCGCCGAGGCGTGCCCCAGCCCGATAAGCCAGAACGCCGGCGTGCGCACCGCCTCGCCGAGGGTGAAGTCGGCTTCGACACGGGCCGCGACCGCGATGCCGGGGGTACCGTCGGCGTTGTTGGGGGGAGGCGGAGCGGGGCCGCCGTCGGGTTCGAGGCCCATTTCGTGGGGGTGGTGGCGCAGCACCTGCGCGAGAGGCACGCCAACCGCAATGACGATGACCCCGGAAATAAACGCCGTGCCGCGCCAGCCGACCGCTTCCATGAGCAGCACCACAAGCGGCACCACCATGCCGCCGATAGCGAACCCGGCCGTGGTCAGGCTGATGGCCGTGGCGCGCTTCCGTTCGAACCAGTGCACCGCCGCGAAGGTGATGGTGAGGTAGCCGGAGAGGCTCGCGCCGACCGCCATGACCATGAAGGCGGCATAGAAGGTGACCGGCGAATTGATCTGGCTGAAGAGCATGAAGCCGACGCCCATGATGAGCACGCCGGCGGTCGCCACTTTTCGCGGGCCGAACTTATCCAGCAGGAAACCCTGGACAGGCCCCATGATCCCGTTTTCGGCTTCGCGCAGCGAGGATGCGCCGGAGAGCAGCGTCTTGCTCCACCCGAATTCGGCCTGCAGTAGAACGACGTAGGCGCCGTAGGCCTGTTGCATAAATGCGCTGCCAAGAAGCTGCAGCGCACCGCCGGCGGCGACGATCCACCAGCCGTAGAAGATCTTCCGCCGTGGCGCTGCGGCGGTTTCGGGGATAGGGGCATCGGCCAACGGTTACGAGCTCCTCCGCCCGGAGGCACCATGAAGTCTAGCGGGGCCCGGCCTTGCAGCCAGCCGCCCGAACGAATGCCAAATCCCAGCGAGTGCGAAGCAACCGAGCGATGCACTCAAGTCCCATGCGCTATGCTCCCGCGCATGAGTGACATTGTGACGATGCAGCCCGGCGATGAAGCGCGTGTTGCGGCGGCGGCGCACCTCTTCGACGAACCGCCGATTTCCGCCGCGACCGTGAAGTTCCTCACGAGCGAGGGCCACCATCTGCTCTTCGCCTACGAAGGCGACGAACCCGCGGGCTTCGTCAGCGGCGTGGAAATGACCCACCCCGACAAGGGCACGGAGATGTTCCTCTACGAACTCGGCGTCGACGATGCCTTCCGCGGCCGGGGCATCGCCGGGGAACTGCTGGCGGCGCTGAAGTCGCTCGCCGAAGAACGCGGCTGCTACGGCATGTGGGTGATCACGGACGAAGACAACGCCGCCGCGCGCTCCGCCTACCAGAAGGCCGGCGGCGAAAGCGAGGAGAACCAGGTGGTCCTGGTCTGGACCTTCGGGCAAGGCTGACCTGGGATTACGGAGCGAAATGGCGCCCATAGGCCGGTCACAGCTTTCCAACCCGACTGTACGGTGGACTTGAAGCTGCGAAGAACCGGAGGCCGCCGATGAACTCCCAGCACAAAGTGGAGCTAACGCCCAGGGAACGAGACGTCCTGGCATTGATCGGCCGAGGATTCACCAACGGCCAGATTGCGAACGAACTGGGGCTGAGCTTCCCGACGGCGAAGTGGTACGTCAGCGAACTGATCTCGAAGCTCGGCGTGCAGTCCCGCGAAGAAGTGGCGGCCTACTGGCGCGCCGAGCGGAGCCTCTCGGGCCGCTGGAAACGACTGACCCACGCAATGGTGGGGCTGCCGATGTTGAAAATTGGCATTGGTGGGACCACGGTCGCGGGTGTGGCGGGCGGCGCTGCTGTTGCCGTTGCGCTTGTTGGGGGTGGGCCGATCCAGGATGTCGCAGTAGAAGCATCGCCGACCACGATGGTCAAGTTGGTCCCAACCCCTACCCCGACCCCGGACGCGATGAGCCTGCCGCCCGGCTGTCCAACAACTGCACCGTCCCCGCCTGGAATCGAGTGCGAACACTGGCACTACCCGGCCTTCCGGGATGCCGACAAGGGCGGATGCGATCTCAGCGACGGGAAATTCGGTCGCGCGTACTACCACCATGTCGATCTGCGGGGCTGCGACCTGAGTAACACCCGTTGGGATGGTCCCATGGCCAACGATGCTCACCTGGACGGCGCGAATCTCGATGGCGCCAACATCCAGGGTGGCACCATTGCAGTGTCGAGCTTTCGTGGCGTGAGCCTTCGCGGCGCCGTGCTCGTAAATGTCCAACTCCAGGCTTCTGACTTCACTGGCGCCGATCTGACCGGTGCAACGCTCCGCAACGTTGGTCTGCGTCACGTGATCTGGTCCGATACCATCTGCCCGAACGGGATTCTGAGTTCCGCGATGGGAGGCACCTGCCTGGATTCGGAAGGCGTGGATGCGCGACCTTCAGAGGAGTTGGGATCCACGACGATTAGCCCTTAGTACCGTCAGCCGCCCCTCACTCCAGCGTCTGGCGCAGCTCCTCGCCGACGTACTTGAAGCCAAACTTTTCGTAGAAGGGGCGGTTGCCTTCCAGAGGATAGAGTCCGATTTCCTTGCAGCCCCGTTCGCGGGCGGCGGCGATGATCGCCTTCACCAGCGTCGCGCCGAGTTGCTTGCCCCGGGCGGCTTCGTCGATGACCAGCTCCTCCACCTGCGCGTAGAGCCCGCCGTAGCGCATCGCCGGGTTGTAGGAGACGGAGATGACGCCCAGTACGGCACCGCCTTCGTCCGCCACCAGCACCGCGCCGCGTTCGCTGTCCGTCAGTTCGCGGAAGACCGCGCGCGCCGGGCCGGAGTCGGCGATGCGGTCGCCTAGGAGCTGCGGCAGCAGGCGGAACACGTCCGTCTCGTCTTTTGGGGTTGCGGGGCGCACGCGGATTTCGGCCATGTGGCTACGCGGTCGCCTGCAGTTCGCCGATGCGCTCCATGTTCCGCAACGTGGCGATGGCGGCGCGGGCGGCCTCGCGGCCCTTTTCCTTGAAGTGCTCGAAGAAGAACTGGTGGTGGGTCTCGTGTTCGTGGAAGTTCAGCGGCGTGAGCACAACCGAGAGGATGGGCACCTGCGTTTCCAGCTGCACCTGCATGATCCCGTCGATCACCGCCGATGCCACGAAGTCGTGGCGGTAGATGCCGCCGTTGATGACGAACCCGGCGCCGACGATGAGCGAGTA
>CAZDZP010000211.1:0-4797 GCA_964509855.1 uncultured Anaerolineaceae bacterium
TGGGACGGCCGCATTCTGTGCGCATACGATGAGGCCGGGTTCGCGGGCGTGACCGTTCGGCCGGTGCCAATGGACGCGGTCGCGGCGCTGGGCACGACATGGGCGAAGCGCATCGCGCGGACTCCGGGGCGGAGTGCGTGGGAGATCCGGGCATGCTGGCCGGGGAACGAGCGTTAGCGGAGGCGACATGACGACAGCGGCTGAGACGGCTCAACAGTGGCTCGACGCAGTTACCGCGCGGGACCGGGAGGAACTGCTCGCGCTTTCGGACGAGGCGATTCGCATCTACGGGCCGGACGGCGTTGGCGTAGGCCACGGCGTGCTTGAAGCGTGGTTCGACGCGATGCCGATGCGCATCGAGGTGAAGTCGATCGTCGACAAAGGGCAGCGGCTGCTCGTGGAGCACCACATCGACTGGCTAGACGCGGAGGGCAACGCGGAATACTCGATCGACAACGCGGCGTGGATTGAGGTGGCTGAGGGGAAGGTCGTTTCGTACCGGCGGGCGGATGATTCGGCGCCGGGCGAAGCGGGCACGGGCGATACCGCGGCGGGGCATGCCGCGGAGCATCGCCCGTAGACCACACTCAGGCGGTCGCCACCTGTGCGGCTAACGCCTCGGCGTCTTCGACCGCGAGTGCGTGGTTGAGCGAGTATGCGACTCGCGCCCCCGAGGCGACTGCGAGCGGCAGAGCGTGCTGCGCCGCAGCGAGGTCGCCCGCCGCGTAGACGCCACACACCGTTGTCTCGCCCGACACGGGGTCGGTCACCAACACCTGGGCCTTCAACGGCCCGGCTTCCGCTATCTCGCAGCCAAGTTCTGCCGGGAGCGGCGAGCGGATGACCTGCTTTGCGGCGACGAAGACTCCGTCGAGATCCAGGGCTTCCGCGCCGCGCAATTCGACCTGCAACCCGGGACTGGTAGCGGCGAAGCGCTCCACCGGTTCTTCGACGTGCGTGGCGCCGAGGGCGCGAACCATCTCCCGCGTTTCGGGTGCGATGGCTTCGCCGTTGGTGAGGACGAAGAGCGAGGTGCTCCAGCCTCGGAGCAGCGGCACGCGCATTTCGAGCAATTCGGTCCCGAGAATGCCGATGCGCTGGTCGCGAAGTTCCCAACCGTGGCAGTAGGGGCAGTGGTGGACGAGCTTTCCCCACAGTTCGGTCAGCCCGGGAATTGGCGGAAGGACGTCGCGTACGCCGCTTGCGAGGATGACCTTGCGCGCGGGAGCCGTGGAACCATCTTCGAGTTCGACGAGGAATCCCTCGGCCGTCGCCGACGCGGACCGGGCGGCGAGCGCGCGTACTTCAACGGAAGCGTAGGGCTCGAGGTCGCTGCGGGCGGCCCTGAGGAGTTCGGCGGGCGGCACACCGTCCTGTGTGAGGTACCCGTGGGAGGCGTCCGCGGGGGCGTTGCGCGGCGAACCGCGGTCGAGAACGAGCACACGGCGCCGGGAGCGCCCGAGGATAAGGGCGGCGCTGAGGCCGGCGGGGCCTCCTCCAACGATGACGACATCGAACATGGGGTGTCTCCGAGGTAGTGATACTGAGTATCATATCATACGGGAGCAGGTTCGCTCTATCGGGGTGCGGAGATTCACGACGCAGTAGTCCTACTGGTAGAATTCCTCCTTACTCTGGTAGAATGCTCCCATGAGTTTGAACATCAAGACGCCGGAAGCGCACGACCTCGCAAGGCAACTAGCGGAACTCACGGGTGAGAGTCTGTCCCGCGCTGTGACCGAAGCCATTCGGGAGCGTCTAGCCCGACTACACAAAGAACGGGACGGGTTCGAAGAAGAGGTCCTCCAGATCGGGCGAGAGTGCGCGGCAAGGCTTAAAGAGCCTTACCGTTCGATCGACCATGGAGAATTCCTGTACGACGAGTTGGGACTTCCGAAGTGATCGTCGACACATCGGCGGTCCTGGCGATACTGCGAGACGAACCAGAAGCGCCAGCTTTCGTGGCCGCGATGCACAGGAACCCTGTTCGCCGCATGTCAGCCGCTAGCCTCCTTGAAGCATCGATCGTTGTCGATGCAAGCGGCGATCCTATTGCCAGCCGAAAGCTGGACGAGTTGATTGCTCGCGTCGCGATGATCATCGAACCGGTGACGCCAGAGCAGACTGCGTTGGGCCGGGCGGCCTATCGTGACTTTGGCCGGGGCAGCGGACATCCGGCCAAGTTGAACATGGGCGACTGTTTTGCCTATGCACTCGCGAAGGACAAGGCGGAACCGCTCCTGTTCAAGGGAAACGACTTTGTCCACACGGACGTTGAGCCGGCATGGTTGCCGGGCGACTCGCCGGGTTCCTAGTTCGCCCCGAAGGCGACGAACTTCTTGACCGCGGCGCTGCCCTTCACAAAGATGGACGCTCGACAGTTCGCGGCGCAGGCTACGAACACATTTCCCGTGAGGAGCCCCACTACGTGACCCACTTCGAAACGCTCCAGGTGCATGCCGGCCAGGTCCCGGACCCGACCACCGGCGCGCGCGCCGTCCCGATTTACCAGACGACTTCCTACGTCTTCAACGACGCGGACCACGGTGCGCGGCTCTTCGCGCTGCAGGAATTCGGGAACATCTACTCCCGCATCATGAACCCCACGAACGACGTGGTGGAGCAGCGCCTTGCCGCGCTCGAAGGCGGCGTCGCGGGTCTCGTGACCTCCTCCGGGCAGGCAGCGCAGATGCTGGCGATCACGAACATCTGCGAAGCAGGCGACAACATCGTTTCGACGTCGCTGCTGTACGGCGGCACCTACAACCAGTTCAAGGTGACGTTCCCGCGGCTGGGCATCGGCGTGAAGTTCGTTGATGGCGACGACCCGGCGGAGTTCGAGCGGCTGATCGACGACAAGACGAAGGCGCTCTACCTGGAATCGTTCGGGAACCCGCGGCTGAACGTGCCGGACTTCGAAGCAATCGCGAAGGTGGCGCACGACAACGGCATCCCCCTCATCGTCGACAACACCTTCGGCGCGGCGGGCTACCGCATTCGCCCGCTGGACCATGGCGCCGACATCGTTGTTGCCTCCACGACGAAGTGGATCGGCGGCCACGGGCTTTCCATCGGCGGCATCGTCATCGACGGCGGCAAGTTCAACTGGGGCAACGGCAAGCACCCGCTCTTCACGGAGCCTTCGCCGGGGTACCACGGCATGAAGTTCTGGGACGTGTTTGGCGACTTCCCGGGCATGGGCAACGTGGCGTTCATCATCAAGGCGCGCGTGGAAGGCTTGCGCGACATGGGTATGTCGCAGGCGCCGATGAACTCGTTCCTGAACCTCATCGGCATCGAGACGCTTTCGCTGCGCGTGGAGCGTCACGACAGCAACGCGCTGGAGTTGGCGAAGTTCCTGCAGGCGCACCCGGCGGTGAGCTGGGTGAACTTCCCCGGTCTGCCGGACCACCCCTACCACGAGATGGCGAAGAAGTACTGCCGCCCGGGCATGTACGGTTCGATCCTCAACTTCGGGGTGAAGGGCGGCATGGAAGCGGGCCGGAAGCTCATCGACAACGTGAAGCTTTCCAGCCTGCTGGCGAACGTCGGCGACGCGAAGACGCTGGTGATTCACCCGGCTTCGACCACGCACCAGCAGCTGAGCGAAGAAGAGCAGGTTTCGAGCGGGGTCGCGCCGGACCTGGTGCGCGTTTCGGTGGGCATCGAGCACATCGACGACATCAAGGAAGACTTCGACCAGGCGCTGAAGACGACCCTGTAGGAAGCCCCCTGTGGCCGGTGCGTTTGCCTACCGGCGCGCACCGGCCAGGAGCACCGCATGCCCAATATCCAGAGCCCTACGCAGACGCTTTCGCTGGGGCCGATGAGCCTTTCCGGCGGCGACACGCTGCCCGACGTGGACGTGGCCTACGAACAGTACGGGCCGCTTTCGCCCGCAGGCGACAACGTCATCCTGGTGTGCCACGCGCTCAGCGGGAGTGCCCGAGCGGCCGGCGAGCAGGGCTGGTGGGACCCGCTCATCGGTCCGGACGCGGCACTGGACACGAATCGCTATTCCGTCATCTGCGCAAACATCCTCGGGAGCTGCTACGGCAGCACGGGGCCAGCGTCGATCTACCCCGAGAAGGGCGCGCCGTACGGCCCGGACTTCCCGCGCATCAGCGTGGCCGACATGGTGCGCGTCCAGCGGCAACTGCTGGAGGCGCTGGGGGTGAAGTCGCTGGTGACCGCGGTAGGCGGTTCGCTGGGCGGGCTGCAGGTGATGGAGTGGGCCGCGCAGGCGCCGGAGATGCTGCAGTCGATCATTCCCATCGCTTGTTCGCTTTCGCACTCAGCCTGGGCGATTGGCTTCAACGAAACGGCGCGGCAGGCGATTCGCGCGGACGCGAACTGGCACGGCGGCGACTACGCCAGCCACGGCGTCGTGCCGGAATCGGGGCTTGCCCTGGCGCGGATGATCGCGATGATCAGCTATCGCTCGGCGGAGTCGTTCCAGGACCGGTTCGCCCGCAAGGCACGGCTGCGGCAGGACTACGGCACGGGATCCTACGAAGTGGAGTCGTACCTGCACTACCAGGGCGAGAAGTTCGTGCAGCGCTTCGACGCGAACAGTTATGTCCACATCACGCACGCGATGGACGACTTCGATGTCGCTGCGGGCCGGGGCTCGGCGGCGGACGCGATTGCCGGGTTCAAGGGCCGCGCGCTGGTGATGGGCATCGATTCGGACATCCTCTACCCCACGTGGGAGCAGAAGCAGATCGTCGAAGCGCTGAAGGCGAACGGCAACGACGTGCGCTACCGCGAGATCCACTCCATGCACGGCCACGACTC
>CAZDZP010000212.1:0-4772 GCA_964509855.1 uncultured Anaerolineaceae bacterium
ACCCGAGCGGCGCCCCCACAAGATTCCCAGCGCGGCCACACCCGCCAACCCCAGCAACACGCCGATGAGCACCGCCCAGACAACGGCCAGCACCCAGCCGCTAATCTCCCACCCGGGCCCCGCGCCGGTCGCGGAACTGACGAGCAGCCAGAGAATCAGCGCCGCAGCGGGAACAAGCGGGAGGAGGTAGCCGATGCCTTTCACGGGTGCTACAGCCTCAATGAAGCCGTCCGCTCGACAAGATCATCGAGCACCTGCTTTGGCGGCTCCCAACCGAACCGGGAAAACAGATCCTCTATGAGTGCTCGCTCGACAACGTACGGCGTTTCAGAGCGGTCACTGGGAAAGACCTGCTCGTTCAAATCGATGGAGTTGGAGTTTGTCGCATATCCGTGACGAACACGCTTAGGCAGCGAATCGGTCAACGTGCGGCCTTCCACGTTTCGAAGGGACAACCGGACGCTCGCCGGGCCGTTGGCGCCATGAACTGCCGTCTTTGTGAGTCGCCTAGCGAACTCGACGAACTCCATGACGTTCCGCGTAGCGATTGTCAGGTGCGTTGTGTTGGCGCCCATCTCGTAGCCCGGCAAGTCCTCTTCGACACCCACGATCGCGACGAACTGGCCCGAACACATAACCCGCCAAGCCTCCGTCCGGCCATATTGCGACCAGCCTTCCCACCCATCTTCGATTGCGCCGTGTTGCGCGCTGTCCGGAAACGAGTCAACGACGGGGAATTCGTCTACGCCGATCCGAACCACGGCAGCGCGAACAGCGTCTCTTGCGGCGACGGGGCTCTCGAATACCCTTCCGTAGCGATTCGGCTCGATCACGAACTTCCAGTGGGCACCCTTCTTGAGCTCGACCGCGACTTCTTCGCCTTTAGTGAGCGTTGGCGTCGTCATTCGAATGCCCCTCTCTCGCGCCGGAATCGTTCACGGTCGGCAGCGTTGTCTTCGAACAGTTCGGGGAACCGTCCGCGCATACACCGGATACCGATGTCTACAGCCCTCTCGACGATCTCCCGCATCTCGGATTGGCTTCGAACCTCGATGGTCTCCGGTTTGTGGATGGATCGAGTATATATCGCCCCTTCCCGCATTTCGGTACCGTCGCGTTTGCAAATCGTCGGTAGTTCCCGGAACGGAGGAACGCGAATCACGACGAAGAGTGGGCCCTGCACCGTCCCTCGCATCACTTCTACCGAGAAGGGCGGGTCGGCATAACGTCGAAGTTGATCGTTGATGTCGTCAGGCACGAAGGTCCCAACGAGTTCCGGCGGCATTCCAACGGCGCGTAGCTGCAGGGTGCTCCTTCCTCGACGCCGAACACAATCCAGCCGCCATCTGGGAGGTTGGACATGGCAAGAGCGGTCTTGATGACGCGCTCCCTTGCATCGGCCCAGGGACTGCCTCGCTTGAATTCAACGCCACGTGCCTCAAGCGGGAGTTGGATGAGCGCGGCCAAATGAGGTGGCAATTCTGGCCAGTTGTCGACCACGCCGCTACGCGCCTTTGCTGGCGCCTGTGAGGTCGGCCATGAAGCGCAGGGTCTCCATGTTGCGGGATTGGACGAGCATGGTCGTGACGCCGGAGTCTTCCCACGCTTTGAAGCGCTCCCTGATGCGTTCCTCGGGGCCGACGAGGGAGAGTTCGTCGCAGAGTTCGTCAGGGACGGCGGCTTCGGCTTCTACTTTGCGACCGGACAGGTAGAGTTCCTGGATCTTCGCGGCGGCATCGCCGTAGCCGTACTTCACGGCCATTTCGTTGTGGAAGTTCTTCTCCTTCGCGCCCATGCCGCCCAGGTAGAGGGCGAGGTTCGGCTTCATGGTCGCGAGCGCAGCCTTCACATCGTTTGTGACGATGACGGAGCAGCCGGGGGCGATGTCGAAGTCCTTCCACGACTTGCCGTTACCGGCGCGCTTGAAGCCTTCTTCGAGGCTCGGGCGAAAGAGGTGCATGCGCTGCGGGCTGTACCAGATGGGCAGCCAGCCGTCGGCCAGCTCGGCGGTGTTGCGGATGTTCACCGGACCCATGGTGGCAAGGTACACGGGCAGCTGGCGGCCGTGGAGGATGGACTTCAGGGGCTTGCCAAGACCGGTGGCGCCGGGCCCACGATAGGGGAGCTGGTATTCCTCGCCATCGAAGGAGACGGGTTCTTCGCGCGCCCAGATTTTGCGCATGATCTGCACGTATTCGCGTGTACGGGCGGCCGGCTTGCCGTAAGGGACACCGTGCCAGCCTTCGACTACCTGCGGGCCGGAGAGACCGAGCCCGACCAGCGCTCGGCCATCCGATAGTGCATCGAGCGTTTGCATGGTCATCGCGCACATCGCCGGGGTACGGCCGGGCATCTGCATGATGCCGGTGCCGAGCTTGATTTTCGTCGTCTTCGCGGCGATGTAGGCGAGCGGCGTCACGGCATCGGAGCCGTAGGCCTCGGCAGACCAGACGGAGTCGTAGCCGAGGCGCTCGGCTTCGAGGATGTAGTCCATGGGAATGGTGAGCTTCGCACCGGAATAGCCGATGCCAATTGCGAGTTTCATGTGGTGAGCCTTCGAACGAGAGTGTCCCGCCAGTCTACCCGCTGCGGCGGAAGCGGTCGGTTGGCTTAACGGACATCGAAGTAGCCGGCGAAGCTGTAGTCGCCACCCTCGTCCCACCGGGCGAACACATTAAGGATGTACTCGCCCGGTGACGATGGAGCTGTAACCGCGCCACTGATGTAGGACCCGGCGGCGATGTCGAGCCAGAGATACGACTGCCCGAATATCTCCCTGTCCGGGTTTTCCGGGACCGGTACCCTATAGTGTTCGACTTCGGAGGGCTGGACCCCTTCGAACAGGAGGTCGATCCCTGTCCCGGTGGGAAGAACAAACGACTCTTGCGCGGTCCTCGGCCCGGCCATGTCGACGCAGCGGCCAGCCCAGCAATGGGTGCCCCCGGTCAGCCGTCCTCCGGGGCCGAGGTCGGACCCGAAGGTGAGGCCGGGTACTGGCAGCGGTGTCGCGTCGCCCGGCACCGGGGTGGGTGTTGGTGTCGCACTGTCCGCATCGGTGTTCGAACTGCAGGCCGCGGCGAGAAGGCCAAGACCCAACACTCCGAGAGCAAGTACTCGAGTACCCATGCCAGTACTAACGCCGCAAGCCCGCGCCGGGTTCCTCAGGACAGCTCCACGACCTCGCCTGGCTGGCAGATTCGGAGCTCGATACCGAGGTCGTCGAATCCCGGGCGGAACAGCTCTTCGTCGAGGTGGAAGGTGATCGGTGGCGCCCAGTCGTCGTGGTGATTCATGACGACGGTCCGCGGCTTGAGGATTTTCGCCATGTCCTTCACGAACGGCACGGCGCCGTCGTCCACGGCCTTTCCGTCCACATTGGGCGTCGAAAATGCGGCTGCGGCCGAAAGCAGTGCAAGGTCCACGTCGCCCATCTCCGCCACGGCCTTCCACGAATCGCGCACCATCCCCGGCGTGTCGTGCCAGAACATGCGGAAGCCGCCCCATTCGAGTACGTAGGCCAGGGGACCGCCGTCGTTGCGCTGCTTTTCCGGGATGTCGGCCATGTGCGCCTGGCACTGCGCGGCGAGCTCCGGGGCTTCGGCTTTCATCGCTTCGATGCGTGCGGTGCGGTCGCGCCCTTCTGGGTCGGGCCATTCCTTGAGTCCGTTAAAGCCGTGGAGTGAGGGAAAGGTGTGCACCGTTACCGGGCCGCACTGGATGATTTCGCTTCCGACGCAAACGTGCGTTTGTTCTTCCGGGACGCCTTCGTCACGGACGATTTCACAGCTGAGCTCGGAGCCAACAACCTGGGCTCCAGTGTTCTTCGCCACCAGGCCCGCCTCGGCGATATGGTCAAAGTGGGAGTGGCCGATGAGGATCCAATCGGCACGGTCAACATCTTCGGCCCGGTAGGGGAGGGCCGGGGCAGCGGGATTGCGATTGATGTAGGCGTCTAGCCAGATCACCGTTTCTTCGACCTGTAGCCGCCACGTCGCGGTGCCAAACCATTGCAGTGTTGCGCTCATCCGCTCTCCTCCATCGCGATCGTTTCAGATCGTTCCAACGAAGGATACGCGGGCCGCACCGGCGGTGCAGCCCGCGATACTGTTCCGTGCTGCTAGGCGCGAACCTCGTTTTGCCTGCTGTTCAGGTCAAGGAACGAGTCGCTCGCAGCCTTCAGGTTCTGGGCGCAGCTATTGCCCATGGCGATGACTTCGACGCGGACGCCCTTCTTCTGCGCTGCCCGGACCAGCGGTTCGAAGTCTCCGTCGCCGCTGACCAAGCAAACCACGTCGAGCTTCTCGAGCATGCTCACCACGTCCAGCGCCAGTTCGATGTCGACGTTGGCCTTGACGGTACCGTCGGAGAATCGCTTGAGCGGCTTGGTAACGATTTTGTAGCCCTTGTCGAGGAAGGGTTCGACGAATCGCTGCGTTTCCTTGCTCACCTGCGGGTCGTCGTGGACCGGCGAATACGCAATAGCGGCAACAACCTGGCGGTCCTTGCCCAGCAGCTTCAGCACCTTGCCCCAATCGAGTCGAAGCCGCGCGCGGTCGGCGCCGAGTTCGACGTTCGCAACATCGACGAACACGCCAACGCGTGCCAACGAAACCGACTTTGACGGATTGTCCAGGCGGCTGACGACATCATCGAGTTTGCGGGTGAGAGTTTCGATCTGCTTCGCCTGCAGTTCGATGGCTTTGAGGAGCGCAGAGGGTTCGGGCTGGTCGGACGAATCCTCGTCCTTGCGGGCCGTCGAACGCGTTCGACGA
>CAZDZP010000213.1:0-4751 GCA_964509855.1 uncultured Anaerolineaceae bacterium
CGGCCGAGACGAGCGAGAGGGGGATGAGGCATTACATTACTCCACAATCATAAAGAGCTGAAAGGGTGAGCGAAGAGGGATTGGCTGGCTGAGGCTTAGGCGTTCACGAAGAGCTCCGCTTCGACAACCTTTTGCTCGCGCAGGCGGTCGCACACGAGATCGCAGAGGGGGGAGATGGACGGGTCGGCGACGGAGTAGTAGGCGGAGGTGCCCTGCGGCCGGCGCGCGAGGACGCCCGCTTCGTGGAGGATGCGCAGGTGCTTGCTGACGTTGGCCTGGCTCATGTCGAGACGCTCGACCAGTTCGCCAACGTTGAGTTCGCCGGCTTCCAGCAAGGACTGAATGATGCGAAGCCGGTTGGTGTCGCTAAGGACGCGGAAGCGACTAGCAACGTGGTCGAGCAAAGGGGGTGGAAGTTCGCGCATGAACATCACTATATCACTGTGGAGCGATATAGCAAGCTGAAGCGTCCGGTGCTCCCCGGGTTCGCTTTCGCAATCGAAAGGGCGCCGAATCGGCGCCCTCCAGGAGTGGAAACGAAGCAAGGTGTCTAGGCGGCGTCGCCGTAGACCGTGCCGAGGTTGATGCGCAGCTTGTTGACGATGCGCGAGTGAATCTGGGAGACACGGCTCGGGGAGATGTGAAGGATGTCGGCGACTTCCTGGAGCGTGCGGTCTTCTTTGTAGCGGAGACCGATGACCTGGCGGTCGCGTTCCGGGAGTTCGGAGATGGCCTTGACCAGTTCTTCGATGAGTTCCTTGTGCTCGATGCCGCCTGGGTCGTCATCTACTTCGGCGGCCACTTCGCGCATCGGGCCGTCTTCTCCGTCCATGGAGTTGCCGAGCATGGTGTCGAGCGAAACGCAGGTGTATCCAGCGGCGCGGGTAGCTTCGTAGTACTGCACCTGGGACATGCCGGACTTTTCGATGATTTCTTCCTGCGTTGGCTGGCGACCGGCTTCGACTGTGAGCTGGGACTCGACCACGTTGAGGTGACGGGCCCGCTGACGAGCCTGTCGCGAGAGCGGGTCGGCATCGCGGAGCGCGTCCATCACGGCACCGCGGATGCGGATGGCGGCGTAGGAGGCGAAGGGAGTGCCGCGGTCGCCGTCGTAACGTTCGGCGGCGTTGATGAGTCCGAGGATTCCGTAGCTGACGAGGTCTTCGAAGTCGAAGACGCCGGAGGGGGCGCTAACGGGCATCCGGCGGACGACGCTGCGGACCAGGGGAAGATAGTCGGTGACCATCTGGTCACGGTCCGACTTGGTGAGTTCCTGGGTTTGTATCGTGGCCAGTTGCATCGTAGTTCTCCGTTCGGGTGGTCGTTGTTGGTTGGCACTTCCAACAATGGGCCAGGGCACGGACGGGTAACACGGACCGTTCAACCCCACCTTGGACCGTGGCCTACGGGTAAACAGAATGTAAACGCCCGATTACGCTGGGGTGAACGCCGGGTGATGCAGAGGGGTGTTCACCCCGCGGGAATACCCTTATACACGGATAAGCAAGTGAAAATGCGTCAGATGGGAAATGTGCTACGGTCTAGGGGCCCCTCTACAGGGGGCGAGGGGCATGTGTTCGTCCGAAAATGGCGAATCCGGCTCATGTGGGAAAGAAGATAGTCTCGGCCGACCAGCATTCGATGCGCGCTGCAATGGGAATGCGACAGGAGAGGACTATCGTAGGAGGGCAGATTGCCGGGCGCCAAAAGGCCTTTTGCGAGTAACGTTGCGGCCCGTGTCTTGCTCGTGGACGACCACGAGCTGTTTTGCCAGGCGTTGAGCATTCTGCTTGAAGCCAACGACTCGGTGACCGAAGTGAGGACGTGCTCGGACACGCTCGAAGCGCTTGCAATTGCTCGATCGTGGCACCCAAACCTTGCGCTGATGGATGTGAGCATGCCGGGAGTGAGTGGGATCGCGGCCACGCTTGAGCTTTGCGCAATGTCAGAACCGCCGCGCGTGATCATGCTTTCCGGGCACGACGACGAGGATGTGGTGGTGGAAGCGCTTCGGGCGGGCGCCCGCGGCTATCTACTTAAACAGAGCGCGTTCGAGGAGCTTTCGTTCGCGATTAGCGTGGTAATGCGAGGCGGGCTGTACGTCGCAAATGCCCTCACCGAGAAACTCGACCTGGACGAACTGGTGAAGCGGGCACACTCCACGAACTCCGTGTCCCGTATTGACTCGCTTACCGAGCGGGAACGGGAAGTGATGCGACTGATCGCCGAGGGCTACACAAGCCGGGAGATCGCGGAGATGCTGCGTATCAGTCCGCGAACGGTGGAAGGCCACCGGGAACGGTTGATGGCCAAGCTGGGTGTCCACAACAAGGTGGAGTTGACCAGGTTGGCGCTGCGACATGGAGCTGTGCTCTCCGAGACTGAAGTTGAGCCCGGATTCGCCCCGTTAGTTCCGCCGAAGTAGCGTCCACGGACACGGCCACATACGAAGATTGAAGAAGCCCGCGAAAACTCGCGGGCTTCGTCGTGGTCGGCGCTTGTATGAACCGTGCTACCAGTTGGAGGCGGTGACGGACAGGATTGGCGGCAGCCGGCCAGGCAGTTCTTCCCAGCGTTCGCCAAGATCGCAGCTGGCGTAGATGTGCCCGTTGGTGGTGCCAACGTATACGCCCTCGGGATCGAGACCGTCGGTGTCCATGGCTTCGCGGTAGGCGCTCTGGAAGTCGTTGGGACCGGGGAGGCCGTTGGTAAGTGCTTCCCATGAGGCGCCGGCGTCCTTCGTGCGCCAGACAGCGAATTGGCCGGGGACGACGCGGAAATTGCCCTGGCCGAATTCCAGCGGCACAACGAACACGGCATCGGGTTCGTGCTTTGTCACGGTGAGGGGGAAGCCGTGGAAGGAGGGGAGCCCTTCGGTGACGTCTTGCCATGCCTGCCCGCGGTTCTCCGAACGGAAAACGCCGACGTGTGACTGGCCCCAGAGCCGGTCGGGGTTCTTGGGGTCGACGAGGAACTTGTGGAATTCGTCCATGGCGGCGGGGTCGACGTCTTCGGGGAGGTCGGGTTGGGGGAACATGTCGGCGATTTCGGAGAGAAACTGCTTGGCGGCGGGGGTGGTGGCGACGATGCCGTGAGAGCAGAGATTCCACGTTTGGCCGGCGTCTTCGCTGAAGTAGCTGCCGCCGGAGCTAATCGAAACGTAAATGCGATTGGGCTCGCGTGGGTCCAACTGGATTGAGTGCAGCGATGATTCGCCAACGGAACCGGTTGGGCCCCACAGTTCGCGCCAGGGGTGGCGGGTGATGCCGTCGAGCGATTCCCACGTTTCGCCCCAGTCGGTGCTCTTGAAGAGGGCGGCGGGCTGGGTGCCCGCATAGACGACGCCCGGCTGGCTTTCGGGGCCGGGTTGGATGTGCCAAACGCTGTCGACCGTGAGGCCCATGTCCTGGGGGAAGGCGATGCCGGGGCTGCGCTGTTCCCATGTTTTGCCGCCATCGTCACTGCGGGCGACGGAAGGGCCCCAGGCCCAGTGGTTGGCGGCGGCGTAGATGCGGGGCGGGTCATGGCGGGTGTCGGCAACCATGTGGTGAACGGTCCACCCGGGCATGATGGGGTCGGAAATCTCCCAGGTCTTGCGGTTGTCGTTGGATGTGTAGATCCAGCCGCCTTTGCGCGTTCCGACGAAGATACGTGTTGGCATGGCAGTTGCTCCCTTGGTGCCGGGCTGACGCTGGCGCGGGTCATAGTCCGGCGAAGTGGTCCGCGGATTCTAGTATTCCGGTCTGGAACAAAGCATCCCCCAAAAGTGGGTGATGCGACTATAGTCCGCGAAACGGCGGATCGGAGGTTCGCAATGTCCCAACGGCTGGAGGGAAAGGTGGCGCTCGTGACCGGTGCCGCTTCAGGACTGGGAAAGGCGACTGCGACGCTGATGGTGAGTGAGGGCGCGAAAGTCGTGCTCGCCGACTTGAACGCGGAGGCTGGGGCGGCTGTGGCCGAGAGTCTTGGCCCGGACGCGTGCTTCGCGTTGCTGGATGTGACGGATGAGTCGCAGTGGCCAGGAGTGATTCAGCTGGCGGTCGCGAGATTCGGCGGGCTACACATTCTCGTGAACAACGCCGGGATATCGCCGCACGACACCATTGAAGACATTGAGATCGAGAAGTGGCGCCATATTCACGCGGTGAACCTTGAAAGCGTGGTGTTTGGCTGCAAGCACGCGATACCGGTGATCGCGCAGCATGGGGGCGGGTCTATCGTGAACCTGTCGTCGATTGCGGGGATGCGTGGCATCGCGGACTACGCGTCCTATGGGTCGTCGAAAGCGGGGATTCGCAACCTGACGAAGTCTGTGGCGATGCACTGCGCGCAGAAGGGCTACAACATCCGCTGCAACTCGGTGCACCCGGGGTCGATCGACACGCCGATACTGGACGCGGACAAGGCCAAGCACGGCGCGGAGGCCGCCATCGCCATGCGCGAGAAGGCCATCCCGCTGAAGCGGGTGGGTCGCCCCGAGGAAGTCGCTTATGCGGTGCTCTTCCTCGCTTCGGACGAGGCGAGCTACATCACCGGCGCTGAGCTGGTGGTGGATGGCGGCAAGACCGTTCGCTAGGCGGTCGAGCCTGCAGGGACATTCTCGTCGACGAGGCGCTCGCC
The DNA here is from genome assembly GCA_964509855.1 of uncultured Anaerolineaceae bacterium. GTDB lineage: Bacteria > Chloroflexota > Dehalococcoidia > Tepidiformales > Tepidiformaceae > CAZDZP01. The sequence continues at coordinate 4,621 of CAZDZP010000213.1, forward strand.
CGTAGCCGGGTCGACTTCGAAGGGGCCGGGGAGGTCGAGATCCTTTGCGTATTCGCGGAGCATAGGCAGGACTTCCGAGCCCATGAGGCGGAGGCTGCGCATGGTGTCGTCGTGGGTCATGGCGCCGTCGC
>CAZDZP010000214.1:0-2843 GCA_964509855.1 uncultured Anaerolineaceae bacterium
GACGTGTCGCTCCTCGGCTCGCAAATCGCGATGCAAAACCTGCCGCTCCAGTCCTTCCTTCGTAGCGGCCACCAGGGCGCCAGCACCCAGAAGCTGAACCCGGTATTCACGTACTACACCGGCTCCGATGGCAAGTCGCTCACCATCGGCCTGCTGGACCCCAAGTGGTGGCCCGGCCTCTGCGGCGTCCTCGGCCGCGAAGACCTGCTCACCGACGAGCGCTTCGTCACGCCCCGCGACCGCCACCAGAACCGCGAAGAGCTCGTCCAGGAACTTGAGGCAGCCTTTGCGACGCAGCCGCGAGACCACTGGATCCCGCTTCTCAAGAAAGCGGACGTGCCCTGCGGCCCGGTCAACAGCTACGCCGAGGTAGTTGTGGACCCGCAAATCCTCGCCAACAAGTACATCGAAACGGTTGAGCACCCCATCCTTGGGCCTATTGGCGTACCGGGCTCACCAATCCGCATGAGCAAGAACGAAACCGGCCCCAAGCGTTTCGCCCCCGAACTAGGCGCAAACACCGAAGAGGTGCTCCTCGATATCGGCTACACGTGGGAAGACATCGAACAGCTCAAGAACGAGGAAATCATCTGATCTTCGGTGGAAGACATCTTCGGCTGGCAAAGCGACGCCGAATGGCTGGCGATTCTGCGTATCGGCCTCGGCCTGTGGTGGCTGGAAAGTGTCCGCCACAAGAACCTGCCGGACTTCCTGCGTGGCGGCGCCATGGGCTGGGTCGAATCGCTTACGAAGGACCACCCCATCCCGCCCTTCGCGCGCATGGTGCAACGCGTTTCGCTGGCGACACCCCGCCGGCGCGTTGTCACGTCGTGGCTGGTGGTGATTGGCGAATTCTGCGTGGGCATAAGCATCACGCTGGGGCTTCTCACCTACGCCGGCCTTATTGTGGGCATGTTCCTGAACCTCAACTACCTCCTGCTCGCCGGCTTGAAAGACCAGGGCGAACAGGGGCAGAACCTCATGATGCTGCTCATCTCCATCGTGCTCTTCGCCACCGCGGCGGGCATGACCTGGGGACTCGACGCACGCATCTTCGGCTAACTCAAACTCCAAGGCGGTAAACAAAATGGCAGAACTCAACGGCGGACAAATCGTCGCGAAGCAACTCAAGATGGCGGGCATCGATACGGCCTTCGGCGTTGTCGCCGGGCCGATGATCGAAGTGATGGCGGCGATGTCGGCCGAAGGTATCAAGGTGGTCAACTGCCGCCACGAGCTGAACGCCTGCTTTATGGCCAGCGCCTGGGGCTACATCAACAAAAAGCCCGGCATCGTCGTTGCTGGCTCCGGGCCTGCTGTCACGAACACCGTCACTGGACTCCACGTCGCAACGGACAGCGGCATGCCCCTCGTCGTCCTCGGCGGCAGCGTCGCCGGGCGCAACCGCGGCTGGGGCGGCTTCCAGGAACTCGACCAAATTGCCTACACCAAGCCCGCCTGCAAGTGGACCGCCACCGTCGACAGCACCGACCGCATCCCGGAGTACCTGCACATCGCGCTGGGCAAAGCCGTTTCCGGCCGCCCCGGCGGTGTTTATCTCGACTTCCCGGGCAACCTCATCGGCCGAAAGATCGACGACGAAGGCGTGCGCTACCGCAACGTCCCGCTGCTCACCTCACAGCCGCACCCGGACCCGGTCGCCATCGAGCAGGCTGCGAAGATGCTCGCCGAAGCCGAGCGACCGCTGATCCTCGTCGGTAAGGGTGCCGCCTGGGCCGACGCCTCCGCTCCGCTCACCGACCTCGTGAATCGCGGCATCCCCTACGTCGCTTCGCCGATGGGCCGCGGAGTCATTCCTGACGACAACGCGATGTGCATGAACGCTGCCCGCTCCGCCGCGCTTTCCGGCGCCGACGCCGTTCTCATGGTCGGTGGCCGCTTCAACTGGATTTTCCAGTTCGGTATGGCCCCCCGCTACCGCGAGGATGTCCGCATCGCCCATATCGACATCGTCCAGGAAGAGTTCGCCAGCGCCGCCAACGTCGAGATCGGCATCACCGCCGACTGCGCCGTGGCCGTGTCGGCCATCAACGACGCACTCGGCAAGCACCCGCTCCGCTCCGCCAACGGCGGCTGGGCCGACGAACTCCGCCAGGCTGCGGTCAAGAACGAATCCCTCATCGCCGAAGCCATGGCCAGCGACGAGCAGCCCATCAACCACTACCGCCTGCTTCGCGACATCCGCGATTCGGTCACGCGCGAAACCGCGGTTTCGGTCGATGGCGAACTCACTATGGGCGTAGCCCGCGCTGTCATGCCCGCCTACAACCCGCGCCTCATGATGAACTCCGGCACCACCGGCTGTATGGGCACGGGCCTCCCGTATGCCATGGGAGCAAAGCTCGCCCGGCCCGACCAGCCCGCCGTCGCCATCCTCGGTGACTACGCGTTCGGCGCTGCCGCGATGGAGGTCGAAACGGCGATCCGCTGCAACATCCCGGCAGTGTTCGTGGTGTCGAACAACGCTGGCATCGCCGGTCACTCCATCCAGGACCGCCTCTTCGGCCCCGATGCGCCGCCCATCGCTGCTTTGCTCCCCGTGGACTACCACCAGATGGCGGAGATGGTCGGCGGCTTCGCCCGCAAGGTCACCGACCCCGCCGAAATCGGCCCGTCGATTAAGGAAGCCATCGCCGCCAACACCCTCGCCGTCATCAACGTGATGACTGACCCCAAGGGCGGCCGCCGCGGCTCCGCGTACCTCGGCTAAGCCCGCCGTATACTGATTCGATGGCAAAGACGAAGTCCTACACATTTACGGTCGTCATCGAAAAAGAACCCGAAGACCCCGGCTACTTCGCCCATGTGGTGGAGTTGCCGGG
>CAZDZP010000214.1:2943-4749 GCA_964509855.1 uncultured Anaerolineaceae bacterium
CTCGGTCGGGGCATGGCCCTCAAAATTCTGAGCGGCGCCGGCTACTCGGTCGACGACTACATCCGCCTTCGATAGCCCTCCGCTCCTGCCCGTGCCCATTCCCACCTTCCCGCGCTACAATCCCGCATCCCCACCGGAGGCGCGCCCATGACCAACCTGCCCATCCCCACGAAAATGGACGACATCGATTCGCAGTGGCTCACCGCGGCCCTCCGCGAGGGCGGCGTCATCGGCGCTGAAACGAACGTCATCGCATCTCCGCGCGTCACCATCGGGCAGGGCGTTGGCATCCTCGGGGAACTCGCGCGAGTCACCCTTGAATACGACCGCGACGAACCGGGCGCGCCGAAGACACTCATCGCAAAGATCCCCACGTCAGACCCCGGCGGAAAGGGCGTGGCCCACATGCTCGGCTTCTACGAAAAGGAAGCGCGCTTCTACCGCGAACTCTGGGACACGGTTGGCGTTCGTGCCGCGAAGGGGTACTACGCCGCCGGCGATGCCGCCACCGTGAACTACGTCGTCCTGATGGAAGACCTCGGGGGCCTGCCGATTGGCGACCAGGTGAAGGGCGCCTCCGCCGAGGAGTGCGAAACGCTGGTTGGGCAGGTGGCGAAACTGCATGCCAGGTGGTGGGGCAGCACCGATCTCGCTGCGCTCGACTGGATCCCCAGCGGACAGGACGACGTCACAAAGCTCGCGGCCGTGGCTTACGCACAGGCGCTCCAGCCCTTCATGACGAACTTTTCCCAACACCTCACCGGTGAAGAGCAGCAGATGGCCATGGACTTCTTGCATCGCGTTTGCCCCATGATCGACGCCGTCGCCTCGGGACCAGTAACGCTCTGCCACGGTGACTTGCGCCTCGACAACGTCTTCTGGGGGACCCCCGAAGGCGAAGGCGGCGCAACCTTCGTTGACTGGCAGATTTCGATGAAGGTGCGCGGCCCCTACGACATCGCCTACTTCATGAGCCAGAGCGTCGATCCGGACGTGCGCGCCGCCAACGAAGAACGGCTCGTGCGCGAATACCACCGCATGCTGACCGATGCCGGCGTGACGGGCTATTCCTTCGACGACGCATGGGGCGACTATCGCCTGGCGACGATGTTCTGTTTCGTCTATCCAGTCGTCGCCTGCGGCTCCATCGACCTCGCCAATGAGCGCGGCCTCGAACTCGGCACCGCCATGCTGAAGCGCTCACTCGCCGCCATCCGCCACCTCAAGGCCGCCGAAATCCTCCAGCAGTACGACGAGCAGCCCCATCCGTTGCTCGCCGGCGCCCAGGCGTAGACAACGAAAAGGGCTCGCCAACCCGGCGAGCCCATTCGCACGATGCTCTGCGACGGGAACTACAGCTTCACCTTGTAGAGCTTCGCCGAATTCTCCTGCAGCACCTTGCGGAGCGCGTCTTCGGGCAGCTTCGAGAGGTGCTCCTGGATGAAGTCTTTCGGGTAGACCGCCACCGAATTCGGCCCCGGCGACATGCTCGTCGGGTGCGGGAAGTCGGTTTCGTAGAGGAAGTTGTCCGCGCCAAGCTGCTCAATCGCCTTGAGCGCACTCTTTTCTTCGAACCAGAAGCAGGCGTAACACTGCCGCTTGAAGTACTCGCTGGGCAGCATGTCCATTTCCGGGTGCTCTTCGCGGCAGCCGCTGTTCAGCCACTGCCAGTCCATCGCTTCCAGCAAGAACGGCACCCAGCCAATCCCGCTCTCCACCGACACGAACTTCAGGTCCGGGAAGCGGTGGCACATGCCGCTCAAGATGATGTCCATGATGGCGGTCGAATTATCGAGGAAGAGGCCG
>CAZDZP010000215.1:0-4694 GCA_964509855.1 uncultured Anaerolineaceae bacterium
AAACATTGGACTTTCAAACAACGTGACGCTGCCCTCACTGCGGAGCGCCTCCTTCAACACGGTCTACGTCTCCGTGCTGGCAGCGATCGCCACCGTGCTGGCCGCCCTGCCGATCGGGTACCTGGCCGCGCGTCGTCCTGGCCCGCTTTCGGGCAGCCTGGAGCGGTTGTCGTACGCTGGCTACGCCCTCCCTGGCATCGTCGTCGCCCTCGCGCTCGTGTTCTTCGGTGCGAACTACGCGCTCTGGGCATACCAGACGCTTCCCCTCCTCGTCTTCGCCTTCATGGTCCGCTTCCTCCCCGAAGCCAGCGGCCCGGCGCGCGCGTCCTTCCTGCGCATCAACCCGCGGACGGAGGAGGCAGGGGTAAGCCTGGGACGTTCGCCGGCCTACGTCTTCCTCCGCGTAACCCTGCCGCAGATTCTCCCCGGGCTCGGTGCAGCGGGTGGGCTCGTGTTTCTCACCGCCGTGAAGGAGCTGCCTATCACGCTACTGCTCAGCCCCATAGGATTCGATACGCTGGCTGTACAGGTGTGGGCTAACGCTGACCAGGCCCGCTACACCCACGCCTCATTCGCCGCAGCTGTGCTGGTGGCAGTCGCCGCCGTACCTGTGTTCATCCTCGCTATGCGCGAACGGAGCCCGAAATGACCGAACCCTACCTGGCTGTGCGCGGCCTTCGGAAAACCTTCGGCTCCACCGTTGCCATCGCCGACGCAAATCTCGACCTGGAGAAGGGCAGCATCCTGGCGCTGCTTGGGCCTAGCGGCTGTGGCAAGACCACCATGCTCCGCGTGATTGGCGGCTTCGAACGCCCTGATGCCGGCACTATCGAGTTGGGCGGCCGACTGCTCAGTAGCTCCACGATGACGGTTCGGCCCGAAAAGCGTCGAGTCGGCCTCGTCTTCCAGGAATACGCGCTCTTCCCCCACCTCTCGGTCGAATCGAACATCGCCTTTGGCCTTCCTCGCGGCGCCAACCGGAAACAGCGCGTCGGTGAACTGCTGGACGTCGTCGGCCTGGCGGGACTTGCCAGGCGTATGCCCCACCAGCTTTCAGGCGGGCAGCAGCAGCGCGTTGCGCTCGCTCGCACCCTCGCAGCCGAACCAGAACTCGTGCTCCTCGACGAGCCATTCTCCAACCTAGATCCGACGTTGCGCGCCCGCGTGCGCACCGAAGTCTGGCAAATCCTCCGCGAGTTCAACACAACGGCGATAGTGGTTACGCATGACCAGGAGGAGGCTTTCAGTCTCCCCGGGCTCGTAGGCGTTATGCTCGAAGGGCGCATTCGCCAGGTCGACACAGCGGCCAATGTCTATCGCCACCCTGCCGACCGCGACGTCGCCGCCTTCATTGGCGATGCGAACTTTCTCCCCGGTGAATCGAAGGCCAATCTCGCCGTTTGCGCGCTGGGAGAGCTGCCGACCATTGGGCCGGCTTCCGGTTCCGTCGACATCATGATTCGGCCCGAAGACCTGCGAATCGACCCCGCGTCGTTGGCCAGGGGGCGCGTCGTCGCTTCCGAATACTACGGCCACGACCAGGTGGTGGCGTTGCGCCTGCCCGGTGAGCAAGTAGTTCGCGTGCGCATCACGCACGGGGGTCCATACGCAGTCGGCGAGGAGCTCGGCGTATCGCTGTCAACGGAGGGCGTCACGGCATTCGCTCGCCGTTAGGGCCATCGAAGACTGAGCCCCGGCGCCGAAGTTGGGATACGCTGGCGGCATGAAGCGTGCGATTGCGGTTCTGCGTCAGCGATGTCCACGGTGCTACGAGGGCAAGGTGTGGGCGGGGCCCCTGGCCATGTGGGAGTCCTGTCCCGAGTGCGCGTTCGTGTATGAGCGTGAGCCCGGCTACTTCACCGGTGCCATGTACGGCAGCTACATCCTGGGCATTGCGGCGACACTTCCCGTTTGGCTCACGATGTTGATGATGGGCGCCGCCTGGGGTTGGATCATGGCGGTCACCGGCGTCCAGATGCTGATCCTGTTTCCGTTGCTGTTCCGCTACTCGCGCGTGCTGTGGCTGCATTTCGATATGTTCTTCAACGGGCCGGGCGAGGCTGCCGGGGAAAACGAGACAGCCCCCCGTTAGGGAGGCTGTTCGAAGTACTTCGCGTCGGTGACGGGCGGCTACTCGGGCTCCGCGTACCGGTCGCCGCTAATCTGGGCGAGCTTGCGCCAGTGATGCTCCGTCTGTACCCGCCGCACGGTGCCGGACCGTGACCGCATCACGAGCGACTCGCTGGTCGCGCCGCCGGCGACGTACTCGACGCCGCGGAGCAACTCCCCGGTGGTGACGCCAGTTGCTGCGAAGAAGACATCGTCTCCCTTCACGAGGTCGTCGATCGTCAGGATCACGTTGACGTCGAGGCCAAGCTCGTCTGCCCGCTTCCGGTCTTCGTCGTGGCGTGGCCAGAGCTGTCCCTGGAAGTCGCCCTGTAAGCACTTCAGCGCACACGCTGCGATAACGCCTTCGGTGGAACCGCCAACGCCGACCATCATGTCGACGCCCGTACCGTGCAAACCGGCCGATACGGCCGCCGGCGCATCACCGTCGGTGATGAACTTGATGCGTGCGCCCGCCTTCCGAATCTCATCCGCGATTTCAGTGTTCCGGTCACGGTCGAGGATTACAACGGTCACCTCTTCGACGGCGATGTCGATTGCCTTCGCCACCTGCTGGATGTTCCACGCCAAAGGCGCGGAAAGGTCGATCTTGCCGCGAGCCTCCGGCCCGACCGCGATCTTCCGCATGTAGAAAATGTCGTGAGGGTTGTACATTGTCCCGCGCGGTGCGCATGCGATGACGCTACACGCGCCCGGGCCACCCATCGCGGTCAGCCGGGTGCCTTCGAGCGGGTCAACGGCGACATCGACCTGCGGTCCCTTACCGTTCCCAACGCGCTCACCGTTGTAGAGCATGGGGGCTTCGTCTTTCTCCCCCTCGCCGATCACGATGATGCCGTCCATCGCGACCGTGTCCATCATCAAACGCATCGCGTCGACGGCAGCCTTGTCCGCTCCAATCTTGTCGCCGCGGCCCATCCAGCGGGCCGAGGCAAGCGCAGCCGCCTCCGTCGTACGCACGATCTCCATTGCGATGTTTCGGTCCGGGACCTGTTCGTCTCTCACGCTCTCTCCTCGCTGCCAGGTGGATATGAACCGCCCGGCTTGGTTGTTCGTTGTTGAATTGTCAGGGTGTCACACCCAGTTCAGCTGCGACGGGTTTAAGCGCTTCCACCACGAAGGCGATGTGCTCGTCGAAGTCCACTCCGAGGTCCGCCGCTCCCTTCAACAGGTCGTCGCGGCTGACGCTCCGGGCGAAGGCCTTGTCTTTCATTTTCTTTCGTACGCTCTGCGGAGTCACCAGCGAAAGCGACTTGTCGGGTTTCACCAGCGCGCAAGCGGTCACGAAGCCCGAAAGCTCATCGCTCGCGAAGATGGCGCGGTCCATCGTTTGCCGGTACTCCAACCCAAGGAACGGTGCGTGACATAGGATCGCGTAGCGGATATCCGAAGGAACCCCCCGTGCCTGCAGAATCTTTGAGCCTTCCTGCGGGTGAAGGTCCTCGGTCGGGTGTATCTCCCAATCGAAGTCGTGGAGCAAACCTACGATGCCCCAGCGCTCTTCGTCTTCGTGGTAGTGGCGGGCGTAAGCCTGCATTACCGCCTCGACAGCGATGCCGTGCTTGCGGGTGCGCTCTTCCTGCGAGTACTCGACGAGGATGTCCCATGCCTGGTCGCGTTGCACCTTCGCCTCCTTATCGCCGCCCGGCGCATTCTATACGACCGACGCAGTTGCAGGCGTGAACCAATAGGTCACGTAATGCGCGGGCGATCGGTGGTTAGAGTGGGCGGCCGGTCAGGAACATCAGTCCCTTGCCCAGCACCTCGCCCGCGAACACTGCGCCCATGGCGATGTAGAGCAGGCCCGTCGCGCTTTGCATGGCCTGGATACGCGTCGTTTTCAACGCCAGAACGCCGAGCACGATCGGGAATACCAACCCCACGCCAACGCGCAGGTACAGGGCCGGGTTCAGCAAGATGCCGACTTCCAATGGGTTGGCAGAAGTCGGTGTCTCGCGCTGCGGAATCGCGAGGTTGAGGACGACGACGACCGCCTGGAAGGCCAGCGCCGCCAGCAGGATCCACGCGAGATCACGAAGCGGCCACGAAGGGAGCTTGCCTTCGGTGAGGTACCAGTGCCCCCAGACCATTGATACGGACACGGCCCCCATGGCCAACGTCCCGGCGAAAAGCGCGAGAAGCACGGCGGGGAACCCCCACGTGGGCGGAGCGAACATCGCCGCATAGCAAACAACAGCAACGATGCCCGCGCCCGACCCGGCGATGCCCGCGATGCGGCCAATCGGATCCCAGCCCATAAAGGCGCAGAACATGTAAATGGTGGCTGCGATGCTCGCCCAGAGAACGGCCTGGTTGGCAGGGTTGAACCAGTCCTGGTCGATGCGATAGCCGTCCACCGCGGGACCTACGTTGATGGTGACGGCAGTCCAATACGTGAGCGCGCCGGCGATGGCCACGCACAGCATCATCGTCATCACAAACCCGCGCGTCACACCGCCCCGCAAGTCGCTCGCGAGTGTGATCCAGAGGCTTCCGATGGTGAGTTCAGCAAGGATGAGGAGCAGGGTGTAGGGCAGTGCCTCAACGTTCACGAGTCGAGTGTACGG
>CAZDZP010000216.1:0-4661 GCA_964509855.1 uncultured Anaerolineaceae bacterium
TTCCCCTGATCTGGGCGATCGCGACCATCACGTTCCTGCTGATGAACATGGTGCCGGGCGGGCCCTTCGACAATGAGAAGCCCCTGCCGCCCCAGACACTTGCGAACCTCGAGCGGAAGTACAACCTCGACGGCAACCTGGTCGAGCGCTACACCACCTTCATTTCCAATCTTTCCAGGGGTGACCTTGGGATCTCGTTTCGCCAGAACCGACCGGTGACGGAAGTCATTTCGGAGCGATTGCCTACGACCGTGCAGCTCGGCCTTTGCGCCTTCGTTTTCGCGTTGCTAGGCGGGATGACGCTGGGGATCGTTTCCTCGCTCAACCAGAATAAATGGCCCGATTACGTGGGCGTGTTTACGGCGACCATTGGCGCCTCTGTGCCCAATTTCGTGGTCGCCGTGATCCTCGTGCTCACGCTCGCGTTAGGACTGGGATGGTTCGACGTGTTGGGCTGGGAGCTGGGCAATCCGCGCAAGATGGTGCTGCCGATCGTCGCGCTGGGACTGCTGCCGATGTCGTACATCGCACGCATTACGCGAGCCTCCATGCTGGAGGTGCTGCGGCAGGACTACGTGCGGACGGCCCGAGCAAAGGGTTTGCACGAGTTCCGGGTGATCATGCGGCATTCGCTGCGGAACGCGATGATCCCCATCCTTACTGTTGCCGGGCCGATCTTCGCGGGACTCGTCACGGGTTCGTTCATCATCGAGCGGTTCTTCGCCATCCCGGGTGTGGGGACGGCTTTCGTTGAAGCGGTGGGATTGCGTGACTACGGGATGATCATGGGGACGGTGCTGCTGTACGCATTCGTCATCGCGGTGATGAACCTGCTGGTGGACGTGACCTACGCAATCGTTGACCCAAGGATCAGGTACTAGCTGATGGCCGCCACGCAGGACACGACTATCGCCGAGGCACTGGAATTCGGTCCCCAACAGAAGTCACGGGGCCTGTGGGCGCTGGCCTTTCGGCGGCTGCGCAAGAACCGGCTGGCGATGGTTGGCGCGGCCATCCTCATCACGTTCATCACGATGTCGATCCTCGTTGCGACGGTACCGGCGGTGGCCCGTCACGACGCTGCACAACCGGACATTCGCAATCAGCTTACGTCGCCGAGCACTGAACACTTTTTCGGCACCGATGCGTTGGGCCGCGACTCGTGGGCGCGCGCGTGGGAGGGCATGGGCATTTCGCTGCGCATCGGGCTCGGCACGCAGATTATCGTTGTGACGATCGGGCTGCTGGTGGGCGCTGGCGCGGCCTTTGGGGGGCGATTCACCGATAACCTGCTGATGCGAGTGGTCGACATTGCCTACGCATTCCCCGACCTGCTGGCGATCATTTTGATGCGCGCCGTGCTGAGCCAGCGCGACTGGCCCATTATCGGGACCGGCGATCCGCAGATCCCGGGGATGCCGGGAACGCTGTTACAGGTGACGCTCGCGATTTCGCTCGTCGGCTGGGTGACGATCGCGCGGCTGGTCCGTGGGCAGATGCTTTCGCTCAAGGAAACCGACTACGTGTTGGCGGCGCGGGCAATGGGGGCATCGACGCGCCGCATAGTGTTCGTACACATGATGCCGAACACACTGGGGCCCGTGATCGTGGCGATCACGTTTGGGATTCCGCTGGCCATCTACGCGGAAGCGGTTCTGGCACTCATTGGGTTTGGCGTGACGCCGCCCACGGCGAGTCTCGGAACGCTGGTGCTCGACGGCTACACGTACTACCGAACGAACTACTGGATGATCCTGATCCCGTCGCTGGGCATCGCCATCCTGATGTTGAGCTTCACGTTCCTTGGCGACGGGCTGCGGGATGCGCTTGACCCGCGCATCCGCGATTCGGGCTAAGCACCCGGCTGTGCAGGGCGGTGTTTGCGGAGAGCCGCTACGCTGGCGGCATGAACGAAACCCGAACCCTGAAACACTACCTGCAACAGAAGGCGGCCGCGCTCGAAACGGCGGCGCGGGAACGCCCACGTGGCGAAGACTGGCTCGAAACGGTGGAGGCGACGTGTGTGGCGGATGACGCCACGGGAGTACGCAAGCTGAGCATCCGCGAGTGGGAGTACATCGGCGACAGCGGGCCGGGCTTCGGCGGCTGGAACCTGGGCCCGTCGTCGCCGGAATTGCTGTGCGGGGTGATCAGCACGTGTCTTACTCACACCTACCTCATTGGCGCGGCGACGATGGGCATCCCGGTGGACCGCGTGCAGGTGCGGGTGACCGCGCAAAACAACGACGCGCGCTTCGTGGACATAGAGACGAACGACCCCGCGCTGCCCTTTGGCATTCGCGCGATCATTGAACTGGACGCGCCCGAGGCGACGGGCATGCAACGCGAATCTCTGCATGCCTACGCGCGGGAGCGTTGCCCCTTGACGGCGCTGATTCGTACCGCGAACGAGGTCGTCATCGAAACCGCCTGACGAGCCTGCGTAGAATGCGCCCGCAGCAGGAGGTGGCGCGATGGAACGAGTAGGACGTGTGACGAGCGCTTGGCGATTCCCGGTGAAGTCGATGGCGGGCGAGCAGCTGGCAGCGGCGACGGTGACGTACCAGGGTTTGCAGGGCGACCGCGGCTACGCGTTCGTGCAGGCAGGTTCGAAGAGCCCGTTCCCGTGGCTGACGGGGCGCGACATGCCTTCGCTGCTGAAGCACCAGCCAGCGTGGGTGGAAGGCGATCGTCCATCGCTCAAGGTACGCACGCCGGGCGGAGACGAATGGCCCATCGCGAGCGATGAACTGCGCGAGCACATCGAAGCGGAGAGCGGCAAGGCGGTGTTCTTGCTCCCACACCACCGGGGCAACTTCGACATGGCGCCGGTGACGCTGATTGGCGCACCGACGATCGCTCGGATTGCGGAGGCGAGCGGGACGCCCGTGGAGCCCGGGCGCTTTCGCATGAACTTCTATATCGAACCGGAAAGCGGCGAACCCTTCGCGGAGGATGCGTGGGTGGGGCGCGTGCTGCGCATTGGCGAAACCGTGCGCGTGGGTGTAACCGAGCGTGACAAGCGCTGCGTGATGATCACGCTGCACCCGGAAAGCGCCGAGTCTTCGCCGGAGGTGCTGCGGGCGGCGGCGGAGCTGAACGATGCGACCGCGGGCATTTACGGCGCGGTGCTGACGCCGGGCGAAGTGCGCGAAGGCGACGAGATCGTGCTGGAGTAGGGACGCTGGGTTCGAACAGCCAGCTTTTGCCGGGATTCAGGCGTAGTTCAGGCGCTTGGGCGAATCGTCAGGGGAATGGCTGGCGGTTGTCAGGTTGGCGTCAAACGGCGGAGGCGGCGCGGCGGGAATATGTCCCCAGTCAAGCAACTGGAGGACAGAAATGAACTACGCAAGCAACCCCACCTACGTACCGACCCATCGCCAGGGTGCCGCCGGCACCGCCACGATCCGCTTCGTCTCCGGTCCCGCCCAGGGCCAGCAATTCCGATTCCACGATGAGGCCGTGATTGGCCGCGACCCCGACCAGTGCCGCATCGCGGTACCCACCGACGAGATGGTGAGCCGCCAGCACTGCCGCGTCGCCCTCACCGTCGAAGGCTGGACGCTCACCGACCTCGGCAGTTCCAACGGCACCTATCACCTCACTGGCAAGGGCCGCCGCCGAATCAGCGGCAAGGCCATCCTCAGCGACGGAGACGAAATCGAAGTCGGCAACAACAAGTTCGCGTTCGGCATCGAACCACGACCCGGCTTCGACGCCCCGGTCGGCCCGGTGGCCTCGAGCCTGGCGGCGTCGCCACCGCCCCCGCCCACGAAGAAGCCGCTCGGCGCGCTGGGCGTCATCGGCGGAATCATCGGCGGCGTGGTCGCCCTGGCAGCGGTGTTCTCCGGAGCGAGCTTCGGCGATGCGGGAGCGCAGGCTCCGGAACCAACGCCGGTTGTGGCAGCGGCACCGCAGTGCAGCACCACCCACGCCGTGAACACCATCCGCGAATCGGTGGTGTGGATTGTCGGCAGCGACTCGCGGACCGGCGCCAGCTATTTCGGCAGCGGCTTCGTCCTTCGCGAAGACGGCTACATCATGACGAACCGCCACGTTGTCGTGGACGAGCGCACGGGCCAGGTCGTACCAAACCTCTGGATCGTGCTGCCCGGCCAGGAACGGCAGATGCCGGCGCAAGTGATCAAAGTTGACGACACCATCGACCTCGCGCTCATCAAGGCCGACGGCATCCCGAACCTGAAGCCGGTCGAGTGGGCCTCTTCGGCGCAAATGCAGGAAGGCGAAACCGTCATCGCCGCTGGGTTCCCGATTCCGATGGACCCGAGCGGCCGCACGCTGAGCGCCGCGAGCTTCACCTTCGGCCACATGTCAGCCATGCGCGTCTTCGAAGGCTCCCAGTACCTGCAGCACGACGCCGAAGTGAACCCCGGCAACAGCGGCGGCGCGCTCGTCGACGAATGCGGACGGGTGGTTGGCGTGAACACGCAGGTTGCCTACATCCCCGGCGAGGAATCCCGCGCACCGGGCATCAACTTCGCCATCGCCTCGGCCGACGCACAGCGCCTCGCCGACCAGTGGATGCCGTACCGCTAAACCTCATCCCAGCCCTCTCCCATGGGATGGGAGAGGGAGCAAGCAAAGCAGGAAGCCCCGGTTTCGCCGGGGCTTTTCTGCGTGTAGTGTTGGAACTGCGTAAC
>CAZDZP010000217.1:0-4644 GCA_964509855.1 uncultured Anaerolineaceae bacterium
GCTGACGACGTGGTACGACGAGCACGGCCGGCACAAAATTTACGCCGGCGGCAAGAGCGTCGATCTGGAGGACTACTCGCACAAGCTGTACGTCGATCCGTCGATGGCCGCGCGCGACGAGCAGGACTTCGAGGGCCCCAAGAACGCCCGCGAGGAGAAGATCAACCAGCGCAATGCGAAGCTCGCCGAGGCGCAGGCCAAGGGCGAAGTGCCCGTGGTCAACGGCGGCGCGTCGAAGAAGAAGATTCTGACCGCCGAGGAAGAGGCCAAGCTGATGAAGATGTACCGCGAGCAGGTGCTGAAGGAGCCGGCGGCTCCGAAACTCGTGCAGCTCGGCGGCGGCATCGCCCCGGCCGCGCCCAAGCGTGAGGAAACGGGCGTCGCGGGCGACTAACCGCGCGTCTTCAGCAGGGAGAAGCGAACGGCCCCGGGGCGTATGCTCCGGGGCCGTTTTGCGTCTACGCAGTGCGGGGGAAACGGTTGCAAGGGTCGATCGGAGCCCCTTCGGCGGTTCACGATCCGCCTAGATGACGTACATCGGACACTCTCGGTAGCCGTCGGACGTAGCAGTGACGGGAGCCGGCGGTTCGGGCATCGCCAGCTTCTGCCTGATTCTCTACCGAACTCTCCTTACGACATCGTGGGGGGGGGCGAGTGTATCGCCTGTCTGGTCTAATGAATCGTACGGTCTTGTGGTATTTCCAGAAAAATGTGCGTTGACCGGGAAATTCTTGCGCCTAAATGCCATTGTTCGTGTTATTAATCTCACATGTACTCCACCGCCATCCGAAAGCCCGTTCTCCCGCTTGGCATTTCCGTGCCAATGATCTCGCTTATGCTGTTCCAATCCAGTTGGACTGCTGCGGCAGCCCAGACGCCGGAACTGTGTCGGAATCCCGCAGACAACGCTCAAGTTGCCGTCTGTCTTGACCTTCTTGGTCGGGCGCTCGTCGTTGTGGACACGTATCTTGCTCAGCAGGAGGCTGGAGGAGCGAAGGTGACGGCGTTGCCAGATACGGAGCGAGGAACTCTAGGTGACCTCGTTTGGTTTCCGGTTCGTCGAGGGGACTCGATCAACCGATTCCTGTGGGATGTGCATGCGAACTACAAGGACCTTAAGGCGGCGGGAAAGGCGGCCGATCCTGTTGCCCTCAAGTTCGTTAAGGACGAAGTGCATCACCTCTTGGAGAAGCGGGGGCAACGCGAACCGTTCGCGGCGATGCTCGATACGGGTTTCGTGCTTGCGGACGCGGGCAATTCGCTTGTACCATACGCACGGGATACGACGAACAAGTCGCCATATGGCAGAGTGGACTGGGAATCGAAGCGCTTTCGCGACGAGGAGGGTCCCCTCAACTTCAGCTTTGGAGGCAACTTCGGGGTCGGCCCGGCCCAGACGCTGGTCAAAGTCCAGGACGAATCGCAGGTTCGAACCCTCCATCAAGACGCGTTCATTTGGAGCGCCTTCGCGCGCGCGAGCCGCCCATTGGGCAGTGGCGCGGAGATCGGCCCGCTCGTCCGCTTTGGACAAACTCAGCTGACAAGCATGGCGGACCGCGTCGGCAGCGACAGTGATCCGAAGACGACGACGACAATCGCGAACGGAACCGGACGCTCGGCGACCTTCGTCGAAACAGGCGTCTTTTTCAACCTCTTCAACGCTGAGACGCAACGCGTCTACGAGGAGAAATCCTACTTGGCACCCGTCTTCACCGCCGGGGCCGGTTTCCGTCGGGACAATCGTTTCCGTCGCGACGGGGATATCTCGGGCTACTACCGTCCCGAATCCCGCTGGTTTGCCCGATTCTCCGTGAGCTTGACCAACGTTCTTAACCGTCGACCTGCAGATGGCGATCCTAGCTCGTACGACATCGGATTCACGGTTGACTATGACACGCCGATGGGCGGCGGCAGCGGTCCGGGTCTTCGCGTCCCCGCGTCCACCCGGATCATAATCAACGCGGGTTTCGACTTGTTGGCGACGTTAAAGCGCAATCCGACCGCGAATGCTGCCGGCAACTAAAGTTTACCTCCTAGACTCTTCTTGGGGCGGGCGACTTCGAGCAGGCGTAGCCAGTACCGGTTTCAGATGAGGCGCGAATCTCCTTCACCGCTAGCCGCACGGCCCATCGCAGTTCGGGGTCGGGCCCCGTACCGGGGCTGTGATCTGCACCGCGTTCTAGGCCTGCCCCCCGAAAGCGCGAGGAAACGGGCGTCGCGGGCGAGTAACCGCGCGACTTCAGCAGGGAGAAGCGAACGGCCCCGGGGCGAATGCTCCGGGGCCGTTGTGCGTCTACGCCCGCCGATGCTTCAGAGCCTTCCCTTGCTCAGCAGGATCGCGAGATAGCCCTCGTGGCCGAGCGAGCATTCGATCAGACGTTGGAAGTCGCTTCGGTCGAGCTGGAGTTGACGCGCCATCGCCGCGCACAGCCCATCGGGGAGATCGCCCGACGAGTGGCTCAGCTTAGTTCGAATCGCGGACTTCTTACCATCGGCGAAGAAGTAGTAGTACTTGTGATGGCTGTTTTCCAGGCGAAAGCCCTTGCTCTCCAGGGCGCGCCGAATCTCCCGAGCTTTGAGCACCGGCGCTATCCAATCGAATAGGACTCGACGGCTGCGACCAGCTTGCGCTTAATGGCGAGTGCGCCCG
Source organism: uncultured Anaerolineaceae bacterium (assembly GCA_964509855.1). Classification (GTDB taxonomy): domain Bacteria; phylum Chloroflexota; class Dehalococcoidia; order Tepidiformales; family Tepidiformaceae; genus CAZDZP01. The sequence goes on from CAZDZP010000217.1 coordinate 2,651, forward strand.
GCGTCAAGTCTTCGTCAGGCGCCAAGCCAATGGCTTGCCAAAGAACGCAGAGGTCCTCGTGGAGCCCATCGAGGGCTTCGCGTTCCGTTTCGCCGAAGCAGACTGAGCCGAACTCGGACGCCTCCAGGCGCCAGCCTTCAGCCTCGTCGAAAATCAAGACCTCGACCGGGTGGCGAAACGACAGGATTCCCGCATCGCTCGCAGCGGATTCGATCTCGATCCGAGAGGGCTCGGGGCGCTTTCCGCGTTCCTCGAATCGGATTGGGATTTCGTTCGGTACTGGCACGCTCAATCTCGGTTCGCTGCTCGCATTATAAGGCCGCCCGCCGTCTACGCCCCCTTGCCGCCCTGCGGTGCGAAGCGCCAATCCGGCGGTTGTAAGCCGTTCAGCCGCAGGTAAACGATCAACTGTCCGCGGTGGTGCGCCGTATGCACCACCCCGCGCAGCCACAGGTCGAACGTCGTGTGCAGCGCGCCCGAGCGCAGCGGCACGTCGCGGCGCAGGAACTCCCGTTCGCCGAGCTTCTCCAGCACCTCGCGGGCGTAGCCGTAGCTCGCCTCCACCCAGGCGACCACCGCCTGCTTGTCGGTCGTCTTGGGCGCGGTCGGCGGCGGCGCCAGTTCCAGCCGCGACAGATACGAGACCTGCGCCCCGGCGAAGTGAATCGCCTGCTCGGCGAACGTGCGCACCTCCGGCGTCGGCCGCCAGTCGAACTTGTCGGCGGGCATGGCCCCGACAATGTCGAGCGAGTACTCCCGCTCGCTCTGCCAGTGGGCGAGCAGATCGCGCAGCAGCCCTTCGGCGTAGGCTTCCTTCCAGCCCGCCGCCGGGGCGGGCGTTGCGGCCGCGGCCGCCGCCAGACCTCCGATCAGTGCGCGTCGCTTCATGGCGTGCCTCCTTCGATCTATCCCCACCACGGTTCGCCCGGCTTGAGTTGCCGCCGCAGCGCGTCTTCGTCCCACTCGACGCCCAGGCCGGGAGTGTCGGGCGGATACAAGAAACCCTTCTCCACGCGCGGCTTCTCGGCCCCGGCCGCCTGCGCCTCGACCTCGCGCCGGCCTTCGCCCAGACGGCTCTCCGAGCGGTAGAAGTTCTGGATCGAGCAGCCGAAGTGCGCCGCCGCGAACGTGTTCACCAAGTGCCCCACGTTATGCAGCGCGACCGGGATGCGCGATTCGGCGGCGAAATCGGCGATGCGCTTGGTCCCCGTGATTCCTCCGGCGTAGACCAGGTCCGGGTGCAGGATGTCCGCCGCCGCGTTGTCCAGGAACGGCCGGAAACCGCGCACCAGTTCGAGCTTCTCGCCCACCAGCAGCGGAATCCGCGTCGAGCGCCGCAGAGCCGCCCAGGACTCCGAATACGGTACGCCCAGCGGGTCCTCCAGAAACGGCGGATCCAGCGGCTCCAAGCGCTTGGCCAGGTCGATCGCCGTCGGCGTATCGAACTCGTTGTGGGCGTGGACGGCCACCCGCATATCGTCGCCGAAGACCTCGCGTCCGATTTCGAAGCCGCGGGCGATGTCCTGGACTTGGTCCGGGGTGAAGTTGACCGGCCAACCGGCCCCCTGCTCCGGGCCCGGCATGCGGGCGCCGAAGCCGCACTTGAAGACAGTGAATCCCTCGGGCCGGGCGCGCGCCTCGTCGTACACAGCCTTCCACTCGCCCCGATCGAGCAGGTTGCGCACGGAGACGTGCGAGTACATCGGAATCGCGGGGCGAAACGGTCCGCCGAGCAACTGGTAGACCGGCCGGTCGAGGATCTTCCCCGCCAGGTCCCACAGCGCGATATCGATGCCGCCGACCGACGGGATGTGCGGCAGATGCGGGTGCATCATCGAGGTCATGCGGTGGAACAGGAACTCGATCGCCAGCGGGTCCTGGCCGGCGAGGAGCGGCAGCATCTCCTCGATGCGCGCGCGTAGCATGGGGCCCGACGCCGAGGCCTCGCCGTAGCCCTCGAGCCCCGCGTCGGTCGTGACCTTGAGCAGGCTGGT
>CAZDZP010000218.1:0-4630 GCA_964509855.1 uncultured Anaerolineaceae bacterium
CGCAGACAACGGCAGCAGCAGAAAGATTGGAGACAGCATGGCCCGCACTTTTGAGAACCTCGAACTGGACCGCATCGGCACGGATGGCCGCGTCGGCCGCATCACCCTGAACCGCCCGGAGAAGATGAACTCCCTTTCGCAGGAGCTTCTCTTCGAACTGAACGACGCCCTGCATGACTACGAGGCGGACGATTCGGTCCGCGTGATCGTGCTGCGCGGCGCGGGTCGCACCTTCAGCGCCGGCTACGACCTGACCCCCGCCCGGGGCGGCGCGGACGGCGTGGTTCGCCGCCACAAGGCCGTGGACGAGAAGGGCCGCCGCCTGGCGATGGGTATTCGCACCGGCATGCAGCAGATCACGGACATCCAGATGTACTACTGGAACATGGCGAAGGTGACAGTCGCGCAGGTGCACGGCTACTGCCTCGCCGGCGGCTGTGAACTGGCGATGATGTCGGACATGGTTTGCGCGGCGGACGATGCGCGATTCGGTCACCCGGGCGTGCGCGGCCTTGGCGTGGCGCGCAACGGCGTCATCTGGCCCCTGGTCATCGGCATGCGCAAGGCGAAGGAGCTGTACTACACCGGCGACAATGTGACCGGCAAGGAAGCGGAAGAGATGGGCATGATCAACCATGCCTGGCCGATCGAGGAGCTTGAAGAGCGCACCACAGCCTTCGCCGACCGGCTGGCGAACATGACCGCCGACCACCTGGCCATCCTGAAGGTGAACGTGAACCGCTTCTACGAAAACATGGGCATCTACTCTTCGGTGCGGTCTTCGACCGACCTGGACGCGATGGGGCAGTTCACGGGCGAGGCGTACATGTTCCAGGACAAGATGCGCGAGTCGATGGAAGCCGGGACGGGGCTGAAGGGCGCGCTGGACTGGCGCGACAGCCGCTACCGGGACTACCGGGCGAGCACGAAGTAGGGGCGATTCACGGATTCCAGCATCGTGGAGCGATGGCGCAGTACCCCGACGTGCTGGAAGAGAGCCGTAGGACCCAGGCGGCGTTCGAACATGCGGACGCCGAGACAGCGCGAATGATCCCGGACTAGTGTACGGCCCATAGCGAGCGTCGCGCGGCGTTGCGTGAGCGGCTATTCTCCCCGGTACGAAACGTATGACGAACCGGGGGAACGAGATGACGCAGGTCGCCAACAGTGAACTGTAAGTGCGCGATGGGGTGCTGGTTGGGGCGGTTCGCCATTCGGTGAACAACGCCGCGCAGGTGAAAGGGAGCATCCACGACGACGCGACGGCGACGAAGCTGGGTCTGCGTGGCGGGACGGTGGCGGGGTCGATTCACATGGACCTGTTCGCGCCGCTGGGGCTGGAACTCTATGGCGACCGCTGGATCGAGCAAGGTTGCCTCTCGCTGTACTTCATCAATGCGACTGTCGACCGGGAAGCGGTACGGGCGTACGTGCGCCTTCCGCAGGAAGGTGCGAAGGACGCGCCGCTCGACGCGTGGGTGTTGCGCGAGGATGGGATGCGAGTGGCCGAGGGCACGGTCAGCATCGGCACGGCTTCGGAGCCGACGGCGCTGCGTACGCGGGAGCTGGTGAAGTTCCCGCCACAGGACCTTCGCATCCTGGCGAATCTTTCGGAAGGCTTTGACATCCCCGTGCAAACTGTGGTGCAGACCTCGGAGCGCCACGACAGCCGCCTGCCCGTGGTGACGGAGAGACTGGACTGGTACGACGGACCTTCGCCGTGGGGCGGGCGGATTGTGACGCCGGCGGGGTTGGTGCAGCTGCAGCATCAGAAGACGGCAGGCGCACTCCGGGAAATCCTGGACAACGAGACAGTGGGGCTCTTCGGCGCGATCGAGATGAAGATGGTGAACGGCCCGGCGTTCGTCGACGAGACCTACGAGGTGTGCGGGAAGGTGATTGCGCTGGGCGAAAGCCCGAAGACGGAGTACTTCTGGTTCGACACGGAGATGGACGACCAGTCGGGCAAGCGCATCGCGGAGATGCGGATGCTTCTGCGGTTCATGAAGGCGAGCTCGCCGCTGTGGGCGGAGTAGGGGCGGGACAGTCGCGAAGTGGTTGAGTACCGTGCGCTGCTAAGGGACGAGATCCCGGCGATCTGGGGGATAGACCGGCGGGAGCGGATCGAGCGCATTTTCGTTGCGCGGGCTGAGGGGTTGGTGCTTCAGAACGTGGGAATCGATGTCCAGGGGTGGGCGGCTGGGAGAGCGGAGGAGGAGACGCCGGTGTTCGAGGCGTCGTTTGATGCCGGGGCGTGGTTCGAGGGGGCGTTCGACGACGGGCGGCTTGTTGGAGTAGCGGTGCTCGAGAGCGAGTTCTTCGGGGCGGACGGGCGAACTCTGCAGATGAGCTTCCTGCACGTGAGCGCGGAATTGCGGGGCACCGGCGTGGGCAAGGAACTGTTCGAGCGGGCGCGGGCCGAAGCCAAATTGCGGGGTGCAAAACGGATGTACGTTTCCGCGACGCCGACCGAGAACACGGTGCTGTTCTATCTCGCGCGTGGGTGCGAAGTGCTGGCGGAACCGGATGCGCGGCTCTTCGCGCTGGAACCGGAAGACATCCACCTGGCGTGCGCGGTCTGACATTCAGAGCCGGGATTGCCGCCGCACCCCGCCGATGCGTAGACTCCCGGCACCACCGGGATACAGGAGACGGCCATGCGCGGAACTTCCATGTCGAACACAAACGGATTTGTGAGCCACATGGAGGAGACGACGCGCAGTGCGTACTTTGGATTCGAAACCCGGGCGGGGGCTATCCGCCGGTAGAAGCCTCATTCTTGGGCGGCGCCCGTGATAGCCGCCCACATTCACATCATCAGGCGAGACACCGACGAATCGCGCTTGCGATGGCACGCGTGGTTGCCGCTAGCCAGAGTTCGCCATGGACCGGCGTGACCTCGCCGGGCTTTTTCTTCGCTGGAACCTGGGGCGGGCATTCTGTGCGCGGGGGTGGTGGCTGGTCACGAGCCTCTACCTGGTGGTTGTCGCCGACCTGACGCTGTTCCAGTTGATTTTCATCGGTGTCGCGCAGAGTGCCCTTGCGGTGGCGGCCGAAATACCGGCGGGAGTGCTGGCGGACACAGTCAGCCGGAAGTGGTCGCTGGTGGTTGCGCACGTCCTTTCGGGCGCGGGGATGCTGATGACCGGACTGGTGACGGACTTCGCGGCGATTGTCGCGACGCAGATGCTCTGGGGACTGGGCTGGACCTTCGCCAGCGGCGCAGACGTGGCGTGGCTGACCGACGAGCTGAACGACTCGAGCCGCACATCGCGTGTGTTGGCAGCCGGGGCACGATGGGGCGAAATCGGGGGATTCCTCGGGATCGTCGCTTTCGGGGCGTTGGCGTGGCTCACCAGTCTCGAAGTGGCGATTGTGTGCGGCGGGGGCGCGATGCTCGGGCTGGGAGCAGCGGTTGCAGCATTCTTCCCTGAGACGCGATTCGTGCCAGCGAAGGGGAGCCGGGTGCGCGCTTCGGCTTCGATTTTCCGGCGTGGCGTCACGCTTGCGCGGCGCGATGGGGAGATACTGGTAGTGCTTGCGGCGACCGTGCTCATCCACGGGGCATGGGAAAGCGCCCGGCTGTATCCGAAGCTGTTGGTGGACCTCGGCTTCCCGGGAAACCTCGACCCCATCCTGTGGCTCACCGCGCTGAGCCTCGCCACGCTGGCGATGGGCGCGATCGCGCTCCGGGTGGTCGAGGCGCACATCGATGGGGTTGGCGTTGCACGCCGGATGTTCGCGTTTGCCTGTGCGATCGGAGCCGTGGGCCTGTACATCCTCGCGATGGCGCCGGACGCGACGACGGCGATGGCGGGGATCGTGCTGGTGGGTGGCATCACGATGTCGGTGACGCGTTCGGTGGGCGCGATCTGGGTGAACCGCAGGGTTACAAGCAACGTGCGGGCGACGGTGCAGTCATTCGTGGCGCAGGCCGAGTACACCGGGGAGATCCTCGTCGGGCTCGGGCTAGCACTGGTGGCCGCGCGCGGGGGAGTGGAGACGGCAATCTGGGTAGCGGCCGGGATCCTGGCGCTGACGGCGTTGTTCGTTGCTCGGGCGGCGGTCCGCCCCACTCCCGGAGCAGACTGACGGCGACCGCCAGTCCTCGGCTACGAGGTGGCTACGTCGTTGCGATCAGTGCGGTCAGTGTCCCCTCGTGTGCCTGGGCCGCTGGCCAATCCGATCGCGTCTCCACGTCTCGGAAGCCAGCCTCCTCAAGCAACTCCAGGTAGCCTGCATCCGAATAGGCCTGCATGGATTCCAGGTGTTGGTCGACCTCGCCAGTTTCGACATCAATCACGAACCAACGGTGGATGCGGACGGAGCGGGCTGCGTCCCAAAACGACTCTTCGAGTAGCAGATGCGGCCGGTCCGAGAACAGTCCTCCGGGCAGGGTTCGCCAGCTGGAGGCATGGCCGTCGCTGGATTCGAGACTCCGAAACGTGTGCGGTTCAAGGAGCAGGCACCCACCACGCCGCAGCGACTGGCGCACCTTCGAGAGAATCAAAAGTGCATCCCCGGGGCTGAAGGCATTCAGTTCGCCGTAGAGCAGCAGCGCGCAGTCATAGCCGCTCCCGTAGTCGGTGGAACGCATGTCAGCGAGGGTGAAACTGGCGGGGAGTTGTTC
>CAZDZP010000219.1:0-4630 GCA_964509855.1 uncultured Anaerolineaceae bacterium
GCAGGACTACATCCGTACTGCTCGCGCCAAGGGCCTCGGCAGCCGCACGGTGGTTATTTCGCATGCCACCCGAAACGCGCTTTTGCCCGTGGTCACCATCCTCGGCCTCCAGATTCCGATTCTCGTGGGTGGATCGCTTGTTCTTGAACAGATTTTCGCCATCCCGGGCATCGCGCAGTACCTATTCCTTGCTATCGGTTCGCGAGAATTCCCAATCATCATCGCAGTCAACATGGTGATTGCTGTCGTCATCGTCTTTTCGAACCTGGTTGTCGATGTGGCCTATGGCTTCCTCGACCCACGCGTCCAGTTGAACTAGGGGGTATTGAGTAATGACTGCAACAAGTACTACAGCTCCCGTCGCCGACGACTATCTAACCCGCGCTAAGCCGCCGCTCGCGTCGAGGATCTTCCGTGGCGCGATCGACTTCGCGCGCAAGAAGCCCCTTGGCGCCTTCGGTGCCTTCATGTTGGTGCTCATCGTCGTGGTGGCCATCTTCTCGCCGGTTATCGCGAAGGACTTCCCTAACCAGGTTCACGTTGGCGATCGGCTTCAGACGCCGAACGGCACCTACTGGTTTGGCACTGACGCCAGCGGCCGCGATATCTTCTCCAGCATCGTCTACGGAACGCAGGTCACGGCGCTCGTTGGGCTTGGCGTCGTGTTGATGGTCGGCTTTATCTCGCTGTTTATCGGCCTCGTCAGCGGCTACTTCGGAGGAAAGACGGACTTCACCATCCAGCGATTTGTCGACGTTTGGCTGAGCTTCCCTGCCATTTTCCTCATCCTGTCGCTCATCGCAGTGCTACAGACTGGGGGTACGGGAGGCTTCTTCGGCCTTGGCCGTGGGCCTGATGTCGGCCCCAATCCCCAGGGTGGAGACTGGGTGTGGAACACCTTCCCCAGGACCACCATCGTGATTCTCGTGCTTGGTGTTGTACTGGCCGGTGGTGCTTCGCGCGTGGTCCGCAGTGCGGTGCTCGGCGTCAAGGCTAACCCGTACATTGAAGCGGCCGTCGTTATCGGGGCGCCGAACACCCGCATCATCCTCAAGCACGTGCTGCCAAACATCATGCCAACGGTGATCGTGCTTTCCACGATTCAGCTCGGCACCGCCATCCTTGTCGAGGCGACGATTAGCTTCCTCGGTCAGGGCGTCACCAACTTCCCGACGTGGGGTCAGATGCTCTCCGGCGACACTCGCCGCTTCACGGAGCTCTACCCGCACGTGGCCCTCTTCCCCGGCTTCGCGATCTTCTTCGCGGTGTTCGGATTCAACATGCTTGGCGACGCCATGCGCGATGTGCTCGACCCCCGGCTTCGCGGGTCGCGTTAGTCCGCTGCTCGCTACCCCTGAGTGCGAACGAAGAGGCGGCCCACCCGGGCCGCCTCTTCGCATAGGCCACCAGGGATACGAAGCCTAGCGGGAATCGAGGCCCTGTTCTTGCGCCATCAGCCCGGCATAGGTGGGTCGCGCGAGTTGGGCGAACTCACCGGGAAAGACGTAGCCTGAACCCGCGAGCCTGCCAACCGGCCGAATCGCACTCACGTCCACCCGCCCATCCCGCATCACTTCCGTTGCGACATGGATGCGCACGACGCGCCCCAGGACCACGTTGCTCGGTCCGTCGCCGACTTCCAGTTCGCGTTCGACGACGCATTCCAGGCTGGCTGGCCCTTCGAGGAGCCGTGGTGCCTTTACGAGGTCGGAATCGATAGGGGTGAGGCCGGCCGCGGTGAACTCGCTTTCGCCCGGGGGAAAATCCGCCGAAGTCAGGTTCATTTGTTCAACGAGCGACTGCGGCACGACGTTGACCACGAAGTCGCCGGTATGCCGGAGGTTCCGCAGCGTGTCCTTGATGCCCGTGCTCGAAAAGCAGACGATCGGTGGCCGGGGCGAGAGCACTGCGAAGTAGCTATGTGGCGCGATGTTCGCCACCCCTTCTGCGCTTCTCGTTGAAATCCAGGCGATTGGGCGTGGAACGACGAGGGCGTTGATGAGGTGATAGTTCTCTTCGCCCGGCATCTCCGCCGGGTTGAAAACCTGCCATTGTTTGTCGGTCATGTTGTCCTCGGCGCGATGTTTCGCGATTGGTTAGTAGTGGATGACGCGCGGCTGGCCGCCGCCAGCGCCGATGGATTCGCCGTTTATCGCGATCGCCAGCGGTGACGCGAGGAACGCGGCGACGTTCGCAATATCGGTCGCGTCAATCATGCGATTGGCGAGCGTCCCGGCTGTGAGTTGCTGCTCCACATCTGCTTCGGAAGCACCCGCCGCCTTGGCGCGGGCAGCAATGACACCGGGCGTCTTTTCCGTTCGTGTGAGACCGGGATGGACGCAGTTCACTGTGATGCCGTCGGCAGTGAGTTCGTCCGCAAGATTCTTGGTCAGCGCTGAAACGCTGACGTTGCGGATGCTGCCCACAATGCTCCCGGATTGGCGTGCTGCCAGGCCGCTGATGTTGATGATGCGACCCCAGCCGGCGTCCTTCATGTGGGGCACAAGTTCGCGCGCGCACCGCAGGTAGCCCATCACCTTCACGTTGACATCGTCCCAGAAGATGTCGTCCGTGATATCCGTAAGCCGCGGGACTGGCCCCTGTCCCCCGGGTTTGGCTGCGTTGTTCACCAGGATGTCGATGCCGCCAAGTGCTTCGGTGGCTGCCTTCGCCATAGCACGAACGGAGTCGTCGCTGGCCGTGTCGCATGCGATCGGCACCACCTTGCGGCCGGTTTCGGCGGCAAGCTCCGCCGCAGCGGCGTCGAGGTCCGCCTGCGTCCGTGCCGTGATAACGACATCGCAGCCTTCGAGCGCCAGCTGCCGGGCAATGGCCTTGCCAATCCCCCGGCTGCCGCCGGTCACCACTGCGCGTTTGCCATCAAGTTCGAGGTTCATTCGTGCATTTCTCCAGCCGAAAGGTTCATGTGAGGGTGATGATACACAGGCACCGGGAGTGGCTGGCCCGGGGTGCATTTGCGCTTTTCGGACCAGACGTCAGGGTGCCAATGGTAAGCATGCATGCACTCCCTTCTATCGCCCGGCCCAATTCCGGCGTATGTACTATGTATGGCATCTTCGTTCTCGACTCCTCGACCCGGCTACCGCCGCCTTTCCGGGCAGGACGCAGCTTTCTTGAGTTTCGAAGGCGAAGGCCGCCCGATGCACATCGGTGCGCTCGGTTTTTTCGACGCGGGCGATTGGCGCCACGCTTCCGGTGAGTTCCGCGGAGGCGACGTCGCCGAACTGTTGGTACGCCGCGCACGGCGGGTCCCCGGGCTTTCCCAGACACTCGACCGCGTTCCCGTAACTGGTTGGCCCATCTGGATTCGTGACGAGCACTTCGACCCCGCTACGCACATCGAATTGCACGATCCCGTCGAAAATGAAGCCGACGTCCGCCGCATAGCGGAGGAGCGCCTGGCCACCCCACTCGAACGCGATGCTCCCCTCTGGCGGGTCATTGTCGTGCCGGGCCTGGACGACGGACGAACCTTCGCCGTGCTCTTCGTAGCCCATCACGCACTCGTCGACGGAATCGCAGGCATCGACCTCATGTCGCTGCTCCTCGATCGCCGCCCGGCCAGCGTCGGATCCGCTCCTCTTCACGGCCCCGCACCTTCGCGGCGGTTTCTCTTGCTGGCGGAAGGCACGCGATGGGCAAGGCTCCCCGCCATGCTTGGCGCCAAGGCGATTGCGAATGCCATGAGCCGCTCGCGCCTGAATCGAACCCTGCGCCGGGGCGCTGCCTTCGTACGGACATGCGTCCGGCTGCTATCTCCCGGGCCGAAGACATCGCTGCGTGGTGAGGACGAGGGACAGCGCCACGTAACCTGGCTCAGCATCGAAGAACGCCCCATTCGCCTCGCGCGCAAACGGCTCCACGGCACTCCCAACGACATCGTGCTCGCGGCCGTCGCCCAGGCCATCGCCGCGATGGCGGGCCCAAACGGCCGCCTACCCTTCCGTAACGTTCGCGCTGCCATCCCCGTCTCGTTCCGCAGTCGCGCCGAACGCTACAACCTCGGTAACCGCATTGGGTTGCTGCTCACTCCGCTGGAACTCCGCGAAGGGCACCCGGGACGACGTGTTGCGCGCATCAACAGCCACACGTCGTTGCAGAAGCGACGCGGCGACGCCGAAGGCTACGAGGTGTTGAACGAACTTACCGGCTGGACTGGCCTGTGGAGCCAGCGCCTGTTGCATTGGCTTGCCGGCCAGCTGCACTCCTACGGCATCCTTGTCACGAACGTCCCCGGTCCTTCCAAGGCGTATGCCTTAGGTGGCGCGACCATGCGAGAGATCTACCCCCTCGTCCCCCTCTTCGGTTCGCAGTCCGTGAGCGTCGCCGTCGTGCGTTACGGGCGCGCGCTCCATGTGGGGGTTACGGCCTCGTGGCCCGAACGCGCCCAGCTGGAGTCCTTTGCCGCGCACCTGCAGGCTGCCTTCGCCGGACTGGCGCAGGCGACGGCACCGGAGCTGGTGCCCTCGGCGGAACGCTCGAAGGCGAATCCGGCGCGCGAACCCGGGTTGCTCGCCTAGCGCCGTGCTGGTGGTGATTCCTGTCGTTCAGTCTGCGGCGGCTCCCTCGTGGGCAACTCTCGGTTAGGCGGCTGCCGTTCTCCCGGGAG
>CAZDZP010000220.1:0-4625 GCA_964509855.1 uncultured Anaerolineaceae bacterium
CCGCTTCCTCAGCCGGCTGGAAAACGAAGCGCACCGACCCGTTGAGGGTCGACCTGTGAGCCGCCAGGAATCGCGCGATGCCGAGGGCGATCGCCATGTGTGCGTCGTGGCCGCACGCGTGCATGACACCATCGTTCTCCGAGGCAAAGGGGAGGCCGCTCTTCTCGGGAACGGGCAGAGCATCGATGTCGGCACGCCAGAGCACGGCCGGTCCCTTCCCGCCGCCCTGCACGAGCGCGGTGGCCCCGGTCCTGGCGATGGGGCGAATGTCGGTGAGGCCGTCGACCGCGCGGAGCCGTTCGAGGATGGCCTGTTGTGTTTGGTGCTCCTGCCAGGAGACTTCCGGGAAGCGGTGGAAATGGCGGCGATCGGCGACAACCTGGTCGGTGAGCGCGGCTACTTCCGGGCGGACGCGGGCACCGGCGGGAGAGGTTCGGGTCATGCGCGGGAGCTTACCACGAGGTCCCGAAGTGGCGCGGCGGGCGGATGCGCTGGCGGGGCGTGGCCGGGCACAGCAAGCTGGCCGCATGGAACTCGGGGGTCTGCGCGTCATCCTGGTCGGAGGAACCTCACACGTGGGCAAGTCGACGGTCGCCGCGGTGCTGGCCGAACAGCTGGGCTGGGAACACCAATCCACCGACACGCTGGCAAGGCACCCGGGACGCCCGTGGCAAACGGCGCCGGGCCGCGAGGAAATCGTCGCTTCGCACTACGAATCGCTCACGGTGCAAGAGCTGGTCGATGACGTACTTCGCCACTACGAGAACAAGGTTTGGCCGCTCATAAAGAGCACCGTGGCTGACCGCGTGGCGACGGACCAAGGGCCGGGACTGGTGCTCGAGGGTTCGGCACTGCTGCCGGAGCTGGTGACAGCACTCGGCTTCGACGACGTCGGCGCCGCCTGGCTGGTTGCAGACGAGAAGCTGCTCAGATCGCGAATCCACGGTGAAAGCGGGTACACGGCGAAAAGCACTCGAGACAGGGCATTGATCGACAAGTTCCTGACACGAACGCTGCGTTACAACGAACTCTTGGACGAGAGCCTCACGAGATTCGCGCTCATGGGCGTCCGCGTTGCCGGCGACATCACTGTGCGGGAACTCGCGGCACTTTGCCTCGCAGCGGCCCAGGCGAACCAGAAATTCGGGAAAGAGCGCGTCGAGCGAGGCTAGGGCTGGACTTCGACTGGCACAACGCGACGCGGCTTCGTCCGGAATACGCGTTGAGCGATGCCCTGCACCAGCGCAATCCCGCACAGGACCAGGGCGAGTCCGAGGAACAGGCTCCAGCCCAGCGGTTCGGACAGTATGAGCCAGCCGAGTATCACCGCCACGAAGGGGATCATGTAGGTGGTGACGGTCGCCCTGACGGCGCCGGCGTTCGCAATCAGCCACATGTAGGCCACTACGGCTATCCCCGAACCGAGTGCTCCGAGCGCGAGCAGCGAGAACCACTCCCCGGCGCCCATATCGACTCCGCGATAGGAGCCCGACGCGAAAGCAATCGGCACCAACAGCAGCGACGCCCCGGCAACCAGTACGAAGGTCACCTGCAAGCTGTGAACCGCTTGCAGCTCCTTTCGGATGATGACGGCGGAGATGCCATACATCGCGGTCGCCACCAGCAACACCGGGATGCCCTTGAGCAGGCCAGCGTCGATTTGCCCGAGGTCGGGAGCGAGCAGCACCACGACGCCAGCGAAACCGAGGAGCACGCCCGCGATCGTCCCTCGCGTGAGAAGTTCCCCGGGGATGAAGAGCGCAGCGAACAGTGCCGTCCAAAGCGGGAGCGATGAGTTGGCGATGCTGGCGGTGGCGCTCGTCGTGTACTGCTGGGCGAAAGCGATGAGTGTCCAGGGGATGGCGAAGTCGAACACGGCAAGCCCGAGCAGGATCAGCAAGGCTCGCCGTTCGCGGGGAAAGCGGTCGCGCAGCACCCAGGCCATTGGCGCCAGCGCGAGGGCGCCGAGCGCGCACCGGGCCGCACTCACGCCAATGGGGTCCATCTCGGCGTTCACAAGCACCTTGATGAACAGGAAGGAGCCACCCCACGAAATGGTTACGAACGCGAGCGCCAGGTACACGCGCGCTTCGCTCGCGGCCGCCAGTGGGACCGGCAACGGCTTGCTCAAGGATGCGCGGTGGCGGTACCCGCTTCGGCGCCGAACGGTTCGCGGTCGTGGTACTGGAGCCGGTAGGTCTCTTCGAGCAACTCCATCCAGCCCTCTCGACCGAGCGGTTCGCCAGTGAAGCCGGGACACTCCATGTGGCGGAGCAACATCGGGACGAGGCCGCCGGTATAGTGCTCTTCGCTCAGGGCGTGGCGAAAGGTGGGGAGGTCGGGCGCGGCAGGCCGGCCCGTGCCGGGTTCCATGAAGATGACCTGGTGGGGATAGAGACGGCAGGCGTCGGGGCGGCCTTCGTACTGCCCGCAGAGCAAGTCGTGACCCAGCATGGCGCACTGGCCGTTGCTACGCTTCAACAGGTAGGGGTCGGAAAGCGGGAGCGAAATTGGTTCGCCGTTCTCGCATTCCAACAGGTCCACGGGTTCCAGCCCGCTGAAGCGCTGCATTCGCTCAAGTTCGCGCTCGTTGAGCGCGACACTGAAGACCTTGCAGCAGTGCGCAACGCAGGCTTCCGCCTGGCAGATGAATCGTGGGGTCGATGGCAACACCAGCCCATATGCGCCGTAGCGCTCATGCACACGAGACCAGACTTCGGTCATTCGCTCGGCCAATGCTTCCATTGGGCCATCGTACGCCAGCCAGCAATTGGGAGCGTCCCGCCGTAAAGCCATGGCGATCGCCACCAGGCGCAACTGTGACCACCCGTTGACCGGCGAGCGATACGGGCGTGACCAAACCGTGCGATGGTGGTCGAAGAAGCCGGGAATCTTCCGACCTTCCGCCGACGGGCTCGTACCCGAATGGGGGATGCAGGCGCGAATGACCGTCGGGTACGGTGAACTCGCTCCGGATTCGAGCCAGGGACAGAAGCTATGCCAAGCACTCGAGCACTGACGATCGCCCGCAACACCGTCACTTCGTGGCGCACCGCCGTCATCGAGGTGCTGCTCATCGTCGGCGCGTTCTTCATGTACTTCCTCGTCCGCGGATTTACGGAAGGCTCGCCCGAAGCCGCGCACGAAAACGCGAACCGGGTGCTGGAATTGGAAGAGAACCTCGGCTTCGCGTGGGAAGTGGCATGGCAGGGGTACATCACGGACAGCCACACACTGGTGACCTTCGTAAACTGGATTTACATGTGGGGACACTGGCCATTCATCGCCGTGGTCGCCGCCTGGCTCCTGTTTTGGCACCCCCGTGAGTACCGGCTTTTGCGCAACGCGTTCCTCGTTTCCGGCGGAATTGGGCTTCTCATCTTCGCGAGTTTCCCGGTAGCGCCGCCTCGCTTCCTCGACATGGGGCTGGTGGATACGGTGACGGCACATTCGAAGTCCTACCGCGTGTTGCAACCCCCGGCGCTCGTCAACCAGTACGCGGCCGTACCTAGCCTTCACTTCGGGTGGAACCTGCTGGTGGGCATCACGCTCATTCGCGTGGCGCATTCGCCGTTGGTGCGCGTGTTGGGCGTGCTCTCGCCCATCGCGATGTTCTTCGCCATCGTGCTGACCGGAAATCATTTCATCGTCGATGCGGTGGCAGGTGGGCTGGTGGCGCTGGCCGGGCTATCAGCAGCGTTCTGGCTTCACTATCGGGAGCCGAGGGGGTCACTCCTCGCAGCTTTCGCTGGCCGACGCGTACGACTAGGCGGCACAATACCAGGCGAGCGGCGTCCGGCCGTAACACCTGGGAGAGCTGAACGCTGACACCCCTTGCCCGGGACCCGCAACGCACGATCACCCTCATCGCACACCGAAGCGCGAACGACTTGCTCCACCTGCGAAACGCGGAGTCGATCGCCGTGGACTACCACGAAGCGGACATTTGGTCGTTCCACGGACGGTTGGAAGTACGCCACGAGAAGACGCTGAAGCGGCTCCCCATTCGCTGGGACCGCTGGAAACTCGAGTACCGCGGGCACCCCCGGCTCGAAGTCGAGGCGCTCATCGAACTCTGGCAGGGACCTGGGACGCTGATGCTGGACCTGAAGGGGCAGGACCAGTCGATGCCCGAACGGATCCTTAAGACCATCGAAACGCGCCGCCCCGATCTTCCCATCGCCTTTTGCGCGCGCAACTGGCGGTTGCTGATGCCCTTCGTGGGCCGCGAATCGACGCCGCTGCTGCCCTCGATCGGGAGCGAGCGGGACATCGCCTCGCTGCGCACTTCGTCTCATTCCGAATGGAGTGGCATCTCCGTGCACGCCGACCGCGTCTCGCGTGACATGCTGGCGCGGCTACGGGAGTTTGGGCCGGCGATCATCACGTGGCCGATCAATTCGGAGCCGGTCTTGGAACGCGTGGTGGAAGCGGGCGTGGACGGCATCATCAGCGACCGCCTGTCGATACTCTCGATTGCTGCGCGGCGGTACAGGGCCAGCGAGGTCTAGATTGCCACCTTGCATTTCACGGGCGACATGCCGCACACTCTTCGGCATGGCAGCGAAGAGCGACGCCCAGATTTGCCAGAGTGAAGTGATCGCCCCGGACTCACCGGGGCGCAC
>CAZDZP010000221.1:0-4593 GCA_964509855.1 uncultured Anaerolineaceae bacterium
TCGAACTCTGCGTATTACGGCTACGCACGGCGCATCGCCAACGTGCGCGAAGCGGTGATTCTGCTTGGAATGCGGACGGTGCGATCCGTGGCGATTGCTTCGTCCATCATCGACGCCTTCGAAACGAAGCCGCTGGACAACTTCAGCCGCGACCTGTTCTGGGCACACAGCGTGTGCGTGGGGCTCGTGGCCGAGCAGATTTCCAAGGCGACGCGCGTGGGCAGGCCAGAGGATGCCTTCACCGCCGGGGTGCTGCACGACGTGGGCAAGCTGGCCATGATGCTGTGCGAACCCGAAAAGGTGGAGCGCGCGGCTCGCATGGTCCGTGAAGAAGGACGCACGTGGCGAGACGCCGAGTTCGAAGTGCTGGGGGTTCGCCACCAGGAAGTGGGCGCGCACCTGGCAGAACGCTGGCGCTTCCCTGAACACCTGGTGGAAGCGATCCGAATGCACCACCCGGCGCGCATGACCCCCTCGCTGGAGTCGCTGAACGACGTGGTTGCCGCGGCCAACCTTGCCTGCAACCGCGAAGGGCTGGCGTGCGGCTTCGACTGGAAGAACACCGACGGACACCGCCCGCTGGACGCACTGCCCCCGCGGGTGGACGAAGCAATCGACCGGGTCAACGGCGGCATGCAAACGCTGGAGGCGAAGGCGCGGGCCTTCCTGGGCAACGTCTCGGCACGGCCGCCAGTTTGGTACGCGTCGAGCCTTCACGACCTGGACGAAGGGTCCGATGTGGGAGATAACGGCAGCGGAGAAGCGAAGGTCGCCTAACGAAGTGGGCACAGTGTGCCGATAGTTAGTTAGGGGACTGACATGGAGACTGCAATGGACGGGGAAGAAACCGAAGGCCGGGCAAAGAGCAGCCGCCGCCGAACCGTGGTCCGCGTTTCGAGTCTCCTCCTGTGGGGAGTCATCGTCGCCTACGTGATAGCGCAGGCCGTCCGCGAACCATCAGTCGCGAGCATTGTGACCGCTGCGGGCTTCGTGGTGCTGTTCGCGCTCGTGAACGCTCAGATCTTCCTGATGCGGTGGGCCGGCAAACGCAGCTTCCGCAGGCTTTCGGCCAAGCTCAATGGCGCGGGCTACATCAGCGAACTGGGCGGGCTGCCCAATCGAAACTATCTGCTGGCCGAACTGCGCCGCGAAATGCCGCGAGCGCGCAGCGAAGAAACGCCGTTCACGCTCATCGTCTTCTCGCTCGAAAACCTGGACGACGTGAAGTCGCGCCGGGGAGACGACTTTGGCGACCGCGTGATGCACAGTGCCGTGGAGCTGCTTCGCCGCTCAACACGAAACTCGGACTTCCTTGCTCACCTTGGCGGTGCCCGCTTCTGTGTGCTGCTGGTGGAATGCACCTACGACGAAGGTTTCAACTACTTGAAGCGCGTTCCCGGCTCAGTTGCCGCCAGCGACGGGCTGCACATGTACGACGTCCCGCTCACCGCACGCATGGCCCAGTACGACATGGAGTCGCTGTATGCGACGGACGTGCTGAGCGAAGCGGAAGAGTCACAGCCCTTGCGGCGGAAGGTCGCCCTGCGGCCCGAACAACGCGCGGCCTAGCAGCCGGCTCTCCGGACCCCACAGAACTATCCCAGGATCACCGCGAAGACCACGAACAGCGTGAAGAAGATCGCGGCGCCCACGAGCGCCATTACCAGCGCACGTGCCGCCTTGCTGCCGGCTTCGTCGTCGTTGCCGGGGACGGGCGCGAGCTGATGCGCACCGCCAACTTCGGCGATGAGATTGCGGGCGCCAACGATGTCTTCGTGGCGCACGAGAATGTGGTGCGTGGAGCGGAAGCCGAGAGTGGAGGCGCCGCCGAGCGCGCCGCGCATGCTCTGTTCGTAGGTGGCGGCCTGGATGCCTTCGTCGCGCAGCATATCAACCCATATCTGGGCCTCGATCGGGTCGGTTGTCCGGGCGACAACGATGCTGGAGCTTTTGGTCACGGCTTAGGGGCTCCGCCGCCGGAATCAGCGTTCGGTTCGCCAACCACGTGCAGCTTGAGGAAGTTCGTGGTGCCTGACGCGGAAACGGGCATGGAGCCGGTGACCAGCACTTCCTCCCCGGCGGGGACGTAGCCCGAATCCATCAGCACTTCGTCGACCACCGTGAACATTTCGTCCGTGTTGGCCACGACGGGGCCAAGGATGGGTGTGACGGAGCGCGCGAGCGAGAGGCGCTGGACCACGGCGTTATTCGGAGAAACCGCGAAGATGGGCACGGGTGGATGCGCCTTGCTCATGAGGAAGGCGCTATAGCCGCTGTTGGTGAAGCAGACGATTGCGCGCATGTTTGGATCCGATTCCACGATGCGCCGCGCTGCGAGGGCGAGGACGTAGGAATGGTCGTCGTGGCCAAGCGGCGCCGGTTCGCCTTCGTCGGAGTATGCGCTCTCAGCACGGCGGATGATGCGGTCCATCATGGCGACGGTTTCCACGGGGAAGCGGCCCACAGCTGTCTCGGCGCTGAGCATGACAGCATCGGAACGGTCCCAGACGGCGTTGGCGACGTCGCTCGCCTCGGCGCGCGTGGGACGTGGATTGTCCACCATGGATTCGAGCATTTGCGTGGCGGTGATGACCGGGACTTTGTAACGCGCGGCCGAGGCGATGATGATGCGTTGTTGGATCGGCACCTCTTCGGGCGGGAGGTCCACGCCGAGGTCTCCGCGAGCCACCATCACTCCGTCGGCTTCGGCGATGATCTCGTCGAGTTTCATCAGCGCCTGGCGCCGTTCAATCTTCGCAACGATGGGGATATCGGCCCCAGCGGCGTGGCTCACGCTCCGGGCCAGCTCGATGTCTTCGGGATCGCGGACGAAACTGAGCCCGAAGTAGTCGACCGCGGAATGCGCACCGGCCGCGATCGCGGCGTGGTCGCGTTCGGTCAGGGCGGGCGTCGTGAGGTCCGATGCGGGGAAGGCCACGCCTTTGTTCGGCGCGAGAATGCCACCGACAGTGACCAGGCACTCGAGACTATCATCAATTTCGCGGAGGACCTGCAGTTCGATGCGGCCGTCGTCCAACAGCACGGAATCGCCGGTGTGTACGTCATCGAGCAGGCGCGGGTAGTCGATGGTGAGGTTTTCTTCCGTGCCGTCGACGTGCCTTGTGGTGAGGCGGATGGTGTGGCCGGTTTGGAGATTGAGCGGCCGCCCGCCGGTGCTTGGGCCGGTTCGCAGCTTGGGGCCGCCAAGGTCCATGAGCACGGCCACAGGCTTCCCGGCCTTCTCGGCACATTCGCGCACCAGTGCGACGGAGCGCTGGTGCTCCTTGATGACTCCGTGTGAGGTGTTGAGGCGCGCAACGTCCATTCCCGCGTGAATCATGGCGGTGACGGTGGCCGGGCTGAGTGATGCCGGGCCGAGCGTTGCGACGATCTTGGTGTGACGCAGAACGCGTCCTCCCCGGGGTGGTGCTGCCCACGAGTGTAACAACCCGGCGCGGGGCCGATGTGAACGCCGCGCTACAATGCACGAGAACGGGGGAGACATGACCAACCCGGCTGAGACCACTCACGGCACGAAAAAGCCCGCTGAAGGCGCTCTCAAAGCGCGGCAGTTCCTGTTCTTCGCCGAAGACCACGCCCTGGCGGTGTTGGAACCGGGGCTGGTACGCCCGCAGCGCAAGGTGATGTGGACGATTCTGCAGCTGCACCACGGCGACGAAACGATTCACTACGAAGTTCAGCCACATGTGGGGCGCGGCCAGGTGGAGCTTGGCTTGCACTTCGAAGCCGATGCGGAAACGAATGAACAACGCGCTCGACTGCTGGCCGCCCATGCACCGCTGCTGCAGGCGGAGCTGGGACCGGAATGGGAGTTGGAAGAATGGACCGCCTCCTGGCGGCGGCTGCACCGCGTGTATCGCTTCTCGCGGCTCACAGCGACGCTGGGACGCACCGTGGGCGACGACCTCGCGCGACTGATGGCGGTCACCGCGCCGTTGCTACCGGAAATGGCGGCGGTGGAACCGCAGGTACCGAAGACGGTGCCGAAGGGCGGGCCGCCTTCGCGAAGGCACCGGGGACGTAGCGGCGCGCGGCGCTAGTACTTGTAGGTGGTCTCCATGGTGGCGGTGAAGTCGAAGAAGTCCTGCAGGGTCTGGTTGAAGCGGTAGAAGGCGTCGCGGCGGGTGTAGTCCTTGCCGATGGCGAATTCCGTTTCGGTGTTCAGGTCGAGCGAGTTGAGCGTGTACTCGTGCTCGGCGTGCCCATTCTCCCGGATGTTCTCCAGCATGGCCTTCCAGGCTTCGGGCGACTGTACGAGGACGAAGTCCAGCTCGTCGGCGCGGGCGGCGTCGATTTCCTTCACGCCGGAACACTCGAAGGCCTCGAAGGTAATCTCGAAGTAGTCATCGCCAACCTGCACGCCCATATCGGTGTCGCAGGTACCGAGCCGGTCGGAGCTATCGGACTTGTTGAGGCGGTCGGCGGCCTCCTGGAACCATTCGACGGAAGGGAAGACAGGCATAGGGGCAGAAACCTCGCGCCCGGCCGTAAAACCGGGTGGTGATAGACGGGACGAATGGCTCACGGAAGGAGCGGGGAGAGTGTAGCGCGGGCTGGGTGGCGCGACAACGC
>CAZDZP010000222.1:0-4576 GCA_964509855.1 uncultured Anaerolineaceae bacterium
GAGGCCATCTCGCAAGCTGAGTTCGCGACCGGCGTTACAGCGATACAGCCTCTGATCGAAGCCGAGCAGAAGAGCACGGGCGGCAACGTCAGCACCTTCGGCATCCTTACGGCGCTGTTCTTCTGGCTAACCCGTGCGCAACTCGCACGCGTCGATTGGCAGGTAGTGGAAGTTGGCCTTGGCGGCACCTTCGATACCACGAACGTCTTCGAGGAGATCGATGTCGCCGTCATCACACCGGTTTCGCTTGAACACACGAAGATCCTCGGCGACACCCCCGCGGAGATTGCCACCGACAAGGCCGGCATCATCAAACCCGGCGCCCTCTGCGTGCTCTCGCACCAACACGACCCGGCGGTTGTGGAAGTGGTGCAGTCCCGCTGTACCGAAGTCGGCGCCGAACTGCGCTACGTCCCGGACCACTACGAGATTGAACCGCTGGAGCGACACGTCTTCGGCCAGTCCTTCGCCTTGCATAGCGGCGGCCAAACCCGTGAGCTACGCACGCCCATGCTCGGCCGCCACCAGCTCGACAACGCGGCCACCGCGGTGGCCGCTATGGATGGCCTCCGGGAGCGCGGACACGACATCCCTGATGGCGCCATCTCCGAGGGCTTGGCGCGCGCCCGAATCGCGGGCCGCATGGAGGTGATGGGCCAGTCGCCGCTCATCGTGGCCGACGGCGCCCACAACGGCGAAAGTGCGGCCGCGCTCGCCGCGACCCTGCGCGACTACTTCGAATGGAAGCGCTGCTTCCTTATCCTCGGCACCCTGCGAGACAAGGACGTCGGCGCCATGGCCTTCCAGCTCGCGAGTCTCGCCGAGATGATCATCTGCACGGGCTTCGACAGTCCCCGCGCCATGGACCCCTTCGTGATGGTGCAGGAGACGGGCTTCCTCGGCCCCCCGGCCGTTGCCGAGCCGTCCCTCGCCGATGCGCTGGACACCGCGCTTTCCCACGCCAACGCGGACGACCTCGTGTGCATCACGGGTTCGCTGTACCTCGTCGCGGAAGCACGCGCGCTCATCCTTGGGGAATCCGTAACCGGCTAGCCTATTCCCGGCGGAATGTGAGCATCAATCCCACGCCCGCTATGCTGCTAGGAAGGGTCTCGCCGCTGCGGCCCGCATCTCCCCCTGGAATTCTGAAACGTTGACGACGACTGAAACGCATCCATCGGCCTTTGCCTCCCACCTCGCCGGTGGCGAGGTGGCGCTTGCCCTGGAGATCACACCGCCGCAGAAAATGCTGCCTCGAGTGCTCGAACGGCGCGCTCACCTGCTCGGCGATGCAGTCGACGTGATCAACGTGATTCAGCGCCCCGACCGGCTGCCATCTCTTGATGCGGCCATTGCGCTGCAACAGCATGGCATTGACGCCGTTTGGCACCTCGCCACCCGCGGCTCGACCTTCGAAGAGCTTGCGGCGCAGGCGGCGAAGGCCCGAGACGGAGGCCTGCGGCACGTCCTATGTCTGCTTGGTGAACATGCCGCGGCGCCTACGGGCGGTACGAAGAGCCCGACCGTGCGCGAATCGGTAGTGCTCCTTCGGGAGGCCATCCCGGGCGCGTGCCTTGGGGTGACCTTCAACCAGTACGCCGCCGAACAGCCGAAGGCACTCGCCAACCTCGTCGCGAAGCTGGACGCAGGCGCCGCCTACATCCAGACGCAGCCCGTCTTCAGCCCGGGCGACTACCTCGCGACGGTGCGCACCATCCGCGCCGAGCACCCCGGCATCCCGGTCGTTCCCATGGTCCTGCCGCTACTGTCGCTCGAGGCGGTCGACCGCATCCAGGAGCGGCTCCGGATCACCATCCCGCTGGAGTACCGGGCTGCCGTCGCCGCCGGCCCAGACCAAGCGTGGGAGGCTTTTTCCGGCGTGGTCCAGGAACTCGTCGCCTCCCGCCAGGTCAACGGCCTCGCAGTGATGACCTTCCAGATGGACGCGAAGGCCGAAGAAGGCCGCCATATCGCCGACATCCTCGCCAGCGCTGGCGCTCGCCGCCCCGTCCCCGCCTCGCGAGGCGAAGCCTAACTTCGCCTGTGGCCGTTTGCCTGCCGCCACGACCTCGCCCTGGCGTTGTGCGTTAGCATAGGGCGCCCCAGGGGGAGGAAGAGCAATGCCGTACTACGAAAATGGCGACGTGCGCATCTACTACGAGGATACCGGTGAGGGCTTTCCCATCCTGGTAATCCCGGGCGGCGGGCTCAACGCCAACATCGCCAGCCTCGGCCACGCCGGCTCCTTCGACCCGAGGCAGGAATGCGGAGACGGTTACCGCTACATCACCATGGACCTCCGCAACGCCAACGGGGGACGGTCGGAAGGGCCGCTGGAAATAGACCGGCCCTGGGACAGCTTCGCCGACGACCAGCTCGGAGTGATGGATCACCTCGGAATCGACCGGTTCATGACCATTGGCTTCTGTATCGGCGCCCCGTTTACCTGGAACCTCATTCGCCGGGCGCCGGAACGCATCGTCGCTTCCGTCCTCGCTCATCCGAGCGGGTTCAACCCCAAGGACCCCGACGTCTACTTCAACAACAACATGCGTGTTTGGGGCCCGGCCCTCACCGAAAGCCGGGGCGATGTGGACATGGCCCAGGTCGAGGCTTTCTTGAACAGCATGTACCGCAACCGCGGCGACTTCCTTTTCACGGTCGATAGGGACTTCGTGCGAAACTGCCAAACGCCGATCCTCGTGATGCCGGACGACATCCCGGCGCACCCCTACGAAACCGCGATGGAATCAGCCCTGCTGTCGCCCAATGCCGAAGTCAGCCTCTTTCCCTGGCGCGCGCCCGAAGAACGAATCCCCATCGCGGTCCGGCACGTCCGCAGCTTCCTCAAGGCGCATTGCCCGGCGACCGTGACGGCGCATGCAGCGGCGGAATAGGAGCCGGTTGGGCTCGATGAGGGTCAGGGTCACTGTTGTTTTCAGCGCCGAACACCGTCTCCCGTCGCGCCGGGGGCAGCTGTGACCGCCGAGCCGCTGTCCCGCAACGTGGCGCTGCGCGTCGCGACTTTCAACATTCGCCACGATACCGACCGCTACAGCGAGCGGAAGCACCTGCTCGCCTCCGCCTTCGCCGTGATGCAGGCCGACATCGCCGGGCTCCAGGAAGTGACCTTCGGCGCCGAGCGCCAGGCGCTGTTCATGGGGTTGCATGTCACGGGCGAACCGTACCAGTCCTTCGAAGCGCCGCTGCCAACACGCCCCGGATACGGGAACGCCATCCTCTGCCGTATCGGCGAGGTACAGGCGCACGAACGCCTCGAACTCTCGCATCGCCGTCTCGCTCATCGCGTGCTCGTGTTGCTGCCGGGCAACCGGACACTCTGGTTCGCGAACACGCATCTCCATCATGTGCCTGGTGAAGCGCAGGTGCGGCTCGAACAGGTTCGTGCGATTTGCGATTGGCTCCGCGATGCACCCCGCGCCGACGCCATGATCGTCGCAGGCGACTTCAACACACCGCCGCACGAACCCGCCTACTCGGCGATGGTTGATGCGGGCTTTCGCTCGGCGATGGTCGAAGCCAACGGGGCTGAACCCGGCGTCACCTGGCCCTCCGGTATACAGGCGCCAACCATGGACACGGACGGCGAGCCGGCCTGTCTCGATTACCTCTGGTTGCAGGGCGATGTTCGCGCCGTGAACGCCACGCTTGCAGCGGACGAACCTTCCCCGGTCGACCCCACGCTCTACCCCAGCGACCACTTCGCCCTGGTGGCCGACGTCGAAGTTGGCCGCTGACGGGTGCATCGCGTAGCCGCACGCATACAATGCAGTCATGACGAACGAATCATTGCCGTGGGACCAGCCCGACCCTTTTGCCGGCGCCCGTGAGCGTGCCCTGGCACTGGCAGAGGCCCACAGCGATCCGCTCAAGGTTCCCACGTATTCCACCGCCCGCGAACTTGGCGTGTTGCTGGCCGCGTTCCGGGCGAGCTACGTCTGCCTCTTCAGTTCGGGCGTTGGCTACGGAGCGCTTCATGCCTCCAGCCACTTCCGCAACACCGGGCGCGCCGACGTTGTAGAGCCGGACCCGGCAATCGCCGAGTTCACCGAATCCCTGGCCCGCCAACATGCGCTCGGCGAGATCGTGCGCGTTCACCTCGGCGCGCCGGCCGCCGTTGTCCCTTCGCTGAACGGCCCCTACGACGCAATGGTTGTTGACGACCTTGGCCCCCGCCACGGAGAGATGGCCGACGATATCGTCCGCCTAACGCGCACCGGTGGGATCATCCTCGCGCAGGTCCACGAACCGATTTCTGGCGAGTCCACGCCAGGCCACCCGTCGCTCGCGGAGTCGTTTCTAACGGATGGACGTTTGCTCTGCCACATTCCCGCTGGAGCGGGCATCGCCGTTGTAGTCCGCCGCCGCTAGCCTGTCCGGCGCCGGTCAGCCAGCCGATGATTCGGACAATGGAATCGTGCACCGCCTGTGGCAGCGCCCGCGCGGGGAGGGTCCGGCTGGTCCGCGCCAGCCAGGGCGTGACCCCGCCGTCCGCCCGGCACCAGCACCCGCTCTGCGAATCCTGCGGCGCGTGGCTCTGGAGCCTGCTGGCCGC
>CAZDZP010000223.1:0-4569 GCA_964509855.1 uncultured Anaerolineaceae bacterium
ACCGGCCACCACGACACGCCCGTCGACCACGGCCTGCGCACGATAGAACGTGGCTTCGTCCACCAGGGGTTCGAAGTTGCCCTTCGTAGACACGCCGAAGTCCGTCGCAGCGGCCAGCGTTCCGCTACAATCTAGCGGGAGTCCCGATGAAGCAGGCGGATTTGTTTGACGAGGCCCAGATCGAGGGGGTGGACGGGACCTTCGCGGAAGCGAAGTTCGAGCCCTTCCATTCCTGGTACACCTACCTCGAAGGCTACTCCCCAGCGTTCGTTGAAGGCATTCGCTCGAAGTACCTGCCTAAGGCATCGACGATCCTCGAACCGTTCGCTGGGTCCGGAACAACGCCCTTCACCTTGGCGACGCGTGGTGTCAAGTGCGGGTACTCGGAAGTGAACCCGGTGATGCGGTGGGTGATCTCGTCCAAGCTCGCGGTCGCCGGACTCGGCACGGGTGAGCGTCGGCGTCTCGCTGACCGGCTGGACGCCACCGCTGATGGCATCGCTGCTCGCGTTGAGCGCGCAGAGCCTGAGCAGACCCTGCGCGCGTCGTACGCCGATTGCTTTGGCGACAGCGTGTTCTTCTCGCCGGAGGCTTTTCACCGGGTTCTCTGTCTGCGTGCGGTGGCTGACGAGCTCGATCAGGATGACCCGCTGCTGGCGCGCCTGCTTGTGGTCGCCGCAATGGCCCAGATCGTCACCTGCTCACTGTTGAAAAGAGCCGGCGACGTCCGCTACAAGACGAAGACGGAACTTGAAAAAGGGGTGCCTGATTTCGTGCTGAGCGTTGCGGAACACCTTCGCCGCATTGCACGAGATACGCGGAACGCGCCGACCCTAGCTGCGGTGCCCTGGCTGGTCACGCCGAACGCGAAGCACTTGCGGGCCACACCTGCCGTTAACGCGGACGGCGTGATCACGAGTCCACCGTACCTCAATGGCACGAACTACATCCGAAACACGAAGCTTGAACTCTGGTTTTCGAGGTTGATGAAAACCAGCTCCGATCTGCGGGTGCTACGCGATCAGGTCGTGACATCGGGCATCAATGACGTCGCTGGTTCGTCCTTGGGAGACGAGGACCTGTCGCCAGGAGTGGCGGCCGTCGTAGCGACGATTCGGAAGTCGGCATACGACCAGCGAGTCCCCGAGATGGTCGCACAGTACTTCCGAGACATGGGTACTGTCCTTGAAGGTGTTGCTACCCAGACGGTGCCAGGTGCCACGATCTGCATTGACATCGGCGATAGCCGCTATGGCGGCATTAGTGTCCCAACTCACGACCTCCTAGTCGAGGTGGCTAAGCAATACGACATGCACCTGGTCGAACGGTTGCCCCTTCGAAAGAGGTTGTCAAAGGACAAGACCGTGCTAACGCAGGAGGTGTTGATCCTGCAGCGCCCAAGGAAGGCGAAAGTCATCGCGATGCCAAGCGCAGCGCCCTGGCGACGCCGTTGGGAGTGGTTCAAGGCCGAACTTCCGCACCAAACATCTCCCTATACCGCCAGGAACTGGGGCCATTCGCTCCATTCGGCTTGCTCGTACCTTGGGAAGATGAAGCCGGCGTTGGCCCACTTCTTGGTGCACTGCTTCTCGGAACCTGGACAGCGCGTGCTTGACCCGTTTTCTGGAGCCGGAACCATTCCATTTGAAGCCGCCCTTTCCGGCAGGCGCAGCTTTGCCATCGACATCAGCCTGCTCGCAGCGTCGGTAAGCAGCGCAAAGATCTGTCCGCCTCAACCGCAGGCGGTCTACGGCTTGCTCGGCGAGCTCGATGCCTATCTGACAGCGAACAAGCCGACCCCCTCGGAGATCGAGAACGCGTCCAAGATCCGGTTCAATGGAGCGCTTGACGCGTACTTCAACGAGGACACGTTCAAGGAAGTGTTGGTCGCTCGCCGCTTCTTCTTGGAAACGAAGCAGGACTCTCCCGAGTGGCGTTTCCTGCTTACGTGCATGATGCATGTGCTGCACGGCAACCGACCCTACGCCGTGAGCCGACGCTCGCATCCGGTGACCCCATTTTCCCCGACAGGACCCGCGGAGTACCGGTCTGTTGGAGAGAAGCTACGCGCCAAGGTCGACCGGAGCATACGTGCAGCGCTACCTAACGAATTCGTTTCCGGCCGTGTTCTCCAGGCAGACCTCTTGGATCGGTGGCCGAAGGAGATCAAGAACATAGACGCGATCATCACGTCTCCCCCGTTCTTCGACTCCACCCGGTTCTATATGTCAAATTGGATGAGGTTCTGGTTTGCGGGGTGGGAGCGCGAGACTTTTGATACTGAGCCGGCACGGTTCATCGAGACCCTGCAGAAGCGTTCGATGCAGGTGTACGCGAGGATCTTCGAGTCCTGCCGAAGCGCATTGGCTCCCAACGGCGTTATCGTGTTGCATCTGGGCAAGAGTCGGAAGTGCGACATGGGCGCCGCGCTTGCAGCAATCGCCCCGAGTGCCGACCTGAAGGTTGAAGAAGTCTTCAGCGAGGACGTCGGTCACTGTGAGTCCCATGGAGTTCGGGACAAGGGCACTGTGACGGCCCACCAGTATCTCGTGATGACGCGCGCTTAACGTCTGCTACGGCGGCTGTTCAGTTCCGTGGTCAGCCGGACCTTCGAACCAGCCGCCGCCAGTACTTTGTCGAGCGCTTTGACCAGCAGCTCGCCTGCTGTCTTGCCGTCGCGCTCCTTAGTCATCTCATCAGTCGTCAGGAACTCGTCGAAGAACCAGGGCAATCGCCTCAGAAGCTTGCTCAGGATGACGGTGTTCGGGGCGGGATTCCGAAGCACCTCCTCGTCTAACCCAACAATTGCCGCGAGGCGCTTGATCTCCGCCGGCGTGTAGAACTGACTTGGAGGCCTGTCCCGCTTCTGCGAGTTACAGTCCCCGCACAGTGCCGTCGCAGTTTCGTCCAGAGGCCACAGCAGTGCCAGCGGACGCGTGTGGTCCAGGTGCCATCCCCCCTGCAAACTCTTGGAGCACTTGAAGCAGCGGTGTTTGAAGCGCTTCAGGACGTCCTCGGTGAGCTCGCGGCCGGTCCGGAGGCGATATGCGAGTTGCTCGGACCCTCCCATCATCGCTTCGATCAGAAGCTCGAATGCACGCCTTCTCGCAGCGTCTTCCTTCATCTGTGCTGCTGTGCGTTTCGGGTTGTGTGCGGCATTGACCTCGAACTTCTTGCAGTAGCGACATTCGAGCTGGAAACCGTACTCCAGACGTAGCTCTGGGAGTCCGTCCTGGACGGGGCGCAAGAGGCCAAATCCCCGATGCTTGCAGGGCCGGCGATGCGCGGCCACGCAGTGGTTGCTGAAGCTCAACGAGCTGCGTTCGTCTTGGACGTTGATCGGCAAGAAGCGAGCGCAACGGTTACAGGATTTCCGAACTAGTGGGATGGGAGTCCCCGTGGTCGTCGGCCCTGAGATAGTGACCGTCCCTGCCTTCTCCACGAAGTTCGATTCCGGCGAACACTCGTGAATGTTCGTCATGAGCTCGGATCTGGCATTGACCAAGTGCTTGTGCGACACCAGACCGCAGTGCTCGCCGAGAACGGCTACATCTCCGGACTTCCTTGCCGAAAGGATCACGGTGATAGTCGGCTTCGACCACCCTTTGGCGACGTGCCAAAGGCCTCCGACTTTGTTCCAGTTCGGATAGGGGTAGGACGTTCGTGCGACCTTGGTAGGGTACTCGGTGATCGCTACGATCGCCGGGTTGTCGGTCACGACGATCTCCACGCCGCCGGTAGCGCAGAACCAGAATCCGAAGCCAGCCAGAGTACCGGGAGGAATGTTCGGAAATTCGAATGTCAACTCCAGCCGATCGCCCGCCTTAAGCTTCAAGGAGGCGACGTCGTCGACACGGTACTCTCCGCCAGTGGCGCCCTCATGGGCCTTGAAACCTGACCGTCGCGTAACCGATCGTCGTCGACCTGAGTAGAGCGTCTTCCCTGGAAGCTTCCCACCGCCGGCTTGCCGTGGCATAGAATCCTCAGAAATCCCAGAGATCCCTGGGGCGCACCGCGAGGGCCTTCGCGAGCCGTCGCACTATCAGGGCGGAGACATTGCGCTTCCCCCTCTCCAGTGAGCTGACATAGGTCCGATCGACACCGGCCCTGAGCGCGAGAGCCTCCTGCGAATAGCCGCGCGTCTGGCGAACTTCTCGTATTCGGTGGCCCAAGGCCGTCAAGAACGCCTGATCGGTCGGAATCGGCACGCGGTGAGGATGGCCCGATGCTGACTATTCGTCCACGGACTTTAAGTCACACTAATGCAACGGCTTGGACGGGGCGATGGGCCTGCCATGCTGCGGACGGCATGGCGGCGGCGGTTGCGGACTCGGCGGGTAGCTGGGGGGCATCACCTCAGGCCGCGACGGCGCGCAGCGTCGCGAGGCTCCGCAGCCACCCGTCGAGCTGGTTCCAACTCGTGAAAATGCGGCTCACCACTTCTCGCGTCGCTCGAACTGGTTTCGCCCGGTACGTCATCAGGCCACGCGGCCTCCGCCCTCGCCTTGCCGTGGTCGATTCCTTCCGGGCTCACCACTTAACTGCTTCAATCCGTTCGGCTTCACGTTG
>CAZDZP010000224.1:0-4534 GCA_964509855.1 uncultured Anaerolineaceae bacterium
ATCGACATGGTGGCCGGCGGCTCATGGTGGTGGGGATCATCATCCTCTCCACATCCATGTTCGCGTTGAGCTACGTCGAGGTGCTCTGGCAGTGGATCCTGCTGAACGGCCTCATCCTGACGGCGGGCGCGGCGATGATAGGCAACCTCGTCGTCAACGTGACCCTGTCCAAGTGGTTCGTCGAACGCCGCGGTCGCGCCATCGGCTGGGCCTCGATGGGCGTATCCATGGCGGGTGTGGCGCTCACC
The DNA here is from genome assembly GCA_964509855.1 of uncultured Anaerolineaceae bacterium. Lineage (GTDB taxonomy): Bacteria > Chloroflexota > Dehalococcoidia > Tepidiformales > Tepidiformaceae > CAZDZP01. The sequence goes on from CAZDZP010000224.1 coordinate 249, forward strand.
CCTGCGGCAACCTACGTCATCGACGAATGGGGATGGCGCGCTGCCTGGCAAATGCTCGCGGTCGGTTCGGCACTCTTGATTCTGCCCCTGAGCTTCGTCATGCGCCGCGCCCCAGAGGACTACGGCTGGAATCCTGACGGCCGCACCGAAGCCCAGATTGCTGCAGGCGCCGGCGCGAAGGCCTCCGCTGACTTCGCCAGCTCGCTCACCCGGGCGCAGGCACTGCGCACGCCAACCTTCTACCTGCTGGTCCTCGCTTTCGGTATGTTCGCGGTGACGATTGGCGTCATGCTCCTGCAAACCATTCCCTTCATGACCGACGCCGGGTTTAGCCGCGCGACCGCGTCCCTCATGATCACCGTCGCCTCGGTGCCCGCCCTCGTTTCGAAGCCAGTGTGGGGTTGGCTCATCGACAAGTGGGATGGCCAAAAGCTCGCGGCGCTGAGCGCTGCCATCACTGGCGCAGCCATGGTGATGATCACCGCGAGCGTCCACACCGATTCCCACCTTTTCGTGTACTTCGCGTTCTTCGTCCTTGGCTGTGGCTGGGGCGGCATGATCCCCCTGCAGGAGGTCATCTGGGCCACCTTCTTTGGTCGCCGCTATCTCGGGTCCGTTCGCAGCGCGGGCCTGCCCTTCGCACTCATCCTCGGGGCCAGCGCTCCTCTCCTCGCGTCGTACTACTTCGACCAGGTCGGGAACTACGACGGCGCCTTCTACACAGTCGCCGTAATGAATATCGCCGCCGCCGTCCTTCTGCTCTTTATCCCCCGCCCCATGCGCACGTAGGGCGGACGAACACGGCGAGCACAAAGGGGCCGCTCCTTCGAGCGGCCCCTTTGTTGTTTCGAACCGGTGTTAGATGCGCTAGTCCGCGACCAGCACCAGCGTGCCGGTCGTCGAGAGGCTTCCGCCCGTTCCGTTGACCACGCAGGAGCGCGCACTGGTCTGCTTCCCAGGCAGGCCGTTCACGCCGTCCTCGGCGGTACCCGAAAGCTGCCGGTAGGCTTCAACCAACAGTTGCATGCCGTACATGCCTGAGTGGTTGAACGACAGGCCACCACCGTTAGTGTTCATGGGGAACTTGCCGCCGGGTGCGGCGTGTCCGTCCTTCCACAGGCTGAAGCCCTCGCCCCGTGGCGCCAGACCAATCATCTCGGCGGTGATGCCGGCGGTGACGGTGAAGGAGTCGTAGATCATGGCCATTTCCATGTCCTCCGGCCCCATCCCTGCCATCGTGTAGGCGGTCGCCGCGGAGCGGTAAGCCGAGGTGGAAGTGAAGTCTTCCATTTCCAGCATCGACTGGTGACCCATGCTTTCGCCGGCGCCAGCAATCCACACGGGCTTCGTCTTCAACCCTCGAGCGATTTCCGGCGTGGTGATGAGAACGGCGCCGCCATGGTCCGTCACCAGGCACACGTGAAGCAGAGTCAGCGGCCACGCAATCAGACGCGCGTTAGCTACATCCTCAACAGTGATTGGTCCGCCTGCGGGGTTGGTTTCCTTCGAATGCATCACTGCCCGGGGGTTCAACTCTGCCCACTTCCGGGTGACAACGGCAATGTGCGCAAAGTCTTCCGGCGTGGACCCGTATCGGTAGTTGTGCCGCGTCATCGCGTGCGAGTAGTTCGACGGCGCGCCGGAGGTTCCGTACGGCTGCGACCACAGCGCGTCAGGAGACCACGGGTCGCCGCCCTGCGGGCGCCCGGTACCACGGCCTTTGGTGGCACGAGCCGACCACCCGTTCTCGCCATGGCTCACCAGGGCTACCTTCACGATGCCCGAATGAATGGCGGCCAATGCGTGGTGTACGTGCATCTCGAACGAACAACCACCGACGGCGGTCGTGTCGATCCACTTGGGGTGAATGCCAAGGTGCTCGGCGATCTGCGACGACCACCCGGCGCTGAACACGCCATCAATCATCGAAATCGGGATGCCGGTCTGTTCGCTGACGTTGAGGATCGCCTCAATGTGCAGCTGGATGGCCGTCTTCGGTGTATCCGGGTAGCCAATTTCGTTGGCTTCTGCGGCCCCGACAATCGCGGCAGCCTTGTATAGCGGATGCGGCATGCTTATTCCCCCTCCACCACGCGCCAGAACGCGATGCTGACTTCGTCATTGGCTGCTTCGAATTCGACCTTCACCTTCGAACCGATCTTGATCTCCTCCGGCTTCAGTGGGTCGACCCCTCGAAGGACGGTGAACATGCGGTCGCCCTCTTTGAGGTCGATGTATGCGGTCACGAAGGGCGTTTCTTCGGCCCAACCACCGAACGCGCGGTGCTGGACAGCGAAGGTGTGGATGTAGCCCTCACCACTGCCCTCCACCCATTCAATCTCCCGGGAATGGCAGAAGGGGCAAAGAAGGCGGGGATACCAGTGCACGCGGTTGCATGCGGTGCAGCGGGGAAGCATGAGCTTCCCCTCCCTGGCCCCATCCCAGAACGGCATCGAGTTTGGTTCTGGCTGGGGAATCGGCTTGTTGTAGGCCATAGCGTTCTCCATCGGTTTTCGGTTTCCATGCGCTGCCTGCCAGCCGCAAGGGCCTGCCGCTCGTAAGGCGCAAGGATCGGCGAACGGGACGCTACGTAAGCAGTCGCGATCGGTCAACTCGACCGGTTCGCCGTCATCCACCTGGCGGCAGTGGCCCAACCTGTCGAATGTTAGAACTATGAGTCGCGGCCAGCAGGTGTATGCATGGGCGTTGGCGATCGTGGCTATCGCCTTGACCGTGGTGTCGGGTGCATTTCAATCGGTTGCGGACCTGGTTTTTCCGGCGGCCTTAGCCATCACACTCTCGGTTTGCCTGGCCCTCGGACACCGCGAGCCATCAACCAGGTCGCGGCTGATTATCGCGGCGGTGGTGAGCGGGTCCATCGGTATCGGCTCCCTGTACTTCACGGGAAACCCGTTGGAGGCATTGCTAACGGCGGTCGCTTCGGCGCTCGCGATGGCCCTGCTCCCACCATCTTTGGCCGCCTATCGAAGGAACGCCAACGCCCAACGTTAGCCTCGCGGAAACGGCAGCGGGTCGACGCCCTCCGGGTCCACCTCGAACGCCGCCAGCGTCATCGCCACCATCGTGTAGTAGCCAATCGTCGCGACGATCTCCACCAGCCCCTGCTCACCCCAGGTTGCGACCGCCCGCTCGTAGAGTTCGCGCGGCAGCTGGTGCGATTCGTGCAGCGCCCGCGAAACGTCGTAGGCAAGCTGCTCGTCTTCCGGCGCGTTAGCCGGCCTCCGCAGCGCGAAGATGTCGTCGAGTGTCTCCTGCGCCACACCGCTGTCCTTCGCCATGCGGCTGTGCGCCACCCACTCCACGTTGCTCTCCCAGAATCGACCCGTCACGCAGATGCACAGCTCCACGATCCGCCGACCGACCGTCGTGCGATTCCATAGGAAGTTGCCGAAGCTGACGGCGCGCTGGGCAACCTCCGGACTCATGATCCACGGGTCGAATGGTCCGCCGAACTGGCCGTTCGCTCCCGGCTCGCGCATTTTGCGAATGCGTTCGTACTGCTCGCGCTGTTCGGGCGTGAACGATTCGATAGGGCGTGGTTCGAGGCGGCTCATGAGTTCTCCTGGGGGGCCTTGGGCTAGTTCGCCAAACGGTACACGCGCGTGGCCGTGTCGTGAAACAGCGCCGCTTTCTCGTCGTCGCGGAAGTCCTCAACCATCTTCTTGAACGCGTTCCACAGCACCGGGTAGGAAACGCTCGACTTGTCCACCGGGAAGTTGCTTTCGAACATGCACCGATCCGGACCGAACAGCTCGATCGTGTCGAGGTAGTAGTGCTTCGTCGCTTCGACCAGTTCGTCCGAGGTAGCCGGATTGTCGCGCTTGTCCCACCCAAACCCGTTGATGGGCATGTTCACGCCGCCGATCTTCGCGACTACGTTCGGGCACGCCGCCACCTCGCCAATGCTGGCCCGCCAGTCGCGATAGACCTCGTCGAGCTTCCCTTCATATGGCCCGACGCCGAGCGGTCCTCCGAAGTGGTCGAGGATGATGGTGGTGTCTGGGAAGGCGCGCGCCAGGTCCGCCAGTTCGCGCAACTGGTGGTGGTAGAACCACGCATCGAACGACAGGCCGAGCTGCCCCAGGTGCGCGAAGCCTTTCCGGAAGTTGTCCATCGCCAGCAGTCCCTGCGGCGGGTTCGTGTGCGAGTTACGCACGTCCGGGCTCTCGTGCCACCCGGAAGCGTGGCGGATTCCCCGGAAGCGGTTCGGGCTCGCCGCAATGTGTGCCTCCAGCACCGGCAGCACGGCATCGCCAAGGGAAAGG
>CAZDZP010000225.1:0-4521 GCA_964509855.1 uncultured Anaerolineaceae bacterium
GAAGTCTTCAACCTGCTGCTGCAAATCTTCGACGAAGGCCGGTTGGCCGACGCCAAGGGCCGTAAGGTCGACTTCCGCAACACCGTCATCATCATGACTTCCAACGTTGCGTCGGACCTCATCAAGCGCGACTCGGGCCTCGGCTTCACCCGCACGGGCGACGAGGCGCAGTCACTTGAAGACAAGTACCAGCGCATGAAGGACAAGGTCCTTTCGGAACTGAAGAACGTCTTTCGGCCGGAATTCCTCAACCGCATTGACAGCACCGTGGTGTTCCGTCCGCTCGCGGCCGAGGACATCCGCAAGGTTGTCGACCTGGAGCTTGTCGGCGTGACCAAGCAGCTTGCTGCCAAGGGCATCACGCTCGAGCTCACGATGGCGGCGAAGGACTGGCTCGGCGAAAAGGGCTACGACCACGCATTCGGCGCCCGGCCCCTGAAGAGGCTCATCTCCGACAGCATCGAAGACAAGCTCAGCGAAATGCTGCTTGCAAGTGAATTCTCCGCAGGGGACACTGTCGTCGTGGACCGAAAGTCCGATGATGATGGTGGTGGACTATCCATAACAGCTGCGAAAGAACCGGCGCCCGTCGCCTGACCCGCAGCCTCGCAATCCAGGTCCCGCTCCTTGTTGGGGGGCGGGACGCTGTATTGACAGCGTGTGCCTCTGGGATTACCATAGCCCCTTGGCTAGGTGTCTCTTCCTTTGTCCCCCGCAACTTCGCTCCACCAAAAAACGTCGTCTACTGAGTCCCCACTCTGTCCTGAAGGAGTTACTGCAGGATGACCGCTACGCGTGATCTCGTGCAGCGGACCTCGGCTACGCCCTCGCGTACCCAGGTCTACGGCCGAATCGAAAATGTCCTCGATATCCCCAAGCTTACCCAAATTCAGCTCGACAGCTTCGAGTGGTTCAAAACCCGCGGTCTCCGCGAACTCCTGGATGAGATTTCCCCTATCCAGGACTTCACCGGCTCAAAGATGGACCTCATCTTTGGCGACTACGAGTTCCGTACGCCGAAGTATACGCAGCAGGAGTGCCGCGAGCGCGACACCACTTTCGCCGCGCCCCTCTTCGTCGATGTCGAACTGCGAATCAAGGAATCCGGGGAAATCAAGGAGCAGCGGCTCTTCTTCGGCGACTTCCCGCTCATGACGGAAAAGGGCACGTTCATCATCAACGGCGCTGAGCGCGTTGTGGTGAGCCAGCTCGTTCGTTCCCCGGGCGTCTACTACACAATTGACCAGGACCCGGCCACGGGCCGCCGCCTCGTTGCCGCCAAGCTCATTCCCAACCGGGGCGCCTGGCTTGAGTTCGAAACTTCGAACCGCGACGTGGTCTCCGTGAAGGTCGACCGCAAGCGCAAGATTCCTGTGTCCATTCTCGTTCGCGCTATTGATGTGCCCGGCCTGCTGCCCGGCGACCGCGACAACCCGGTCTTCCAGAAGTATTTCGACGCCGAAAAGGCACTCTCCGAGTCGCCTGAGGCGCCGGAGCTCGAACGCGCCCGCGATGCCTCTCTCCGTCAGCTCGAAACCGAGCTTGGCTCCGACGAGCGCGTCCTCGCCCTTTTCGAGGCCTACGACACAGGTGATTTCGAAGGCTACGTGCCCACGACTATCTCCAAAGAAGCGACCAAGACGAAGCAGGAAGCGCTGCTCGAGTTCTACCGCCGCATTCGCCCGGGCGACCCGCCAACGTTGGAAAACGCCCGCACGCTCGTGAATACGCTGTTCTTTAACCCGCGCCGCTACGACCTTGGCCGCGTGGGCCGTCACAAGCTGAACAAGCGGCTTGAGATTGCCGATCAGCCCAGCCAGCGATGGCTGCGCCCGGCCGACCTCATTGCGATCATCGGTGAGCTCATCGCGATCAACCGCGGCAAGGGCCACAGCGATGACATCGACCACCTCGGCAACCGCCGGGTGCGCGCCGTTGGCGAACTTATCCAGCAGCAGTTCCGCGTTGGCCTGCTCCGCATGGAGCGCGTCGTCCGCGAACGCATGACGATCACCGACCCGGAAGAGGCCACGCCAAGTGCACTCATCAATATCCGGCCGGTCGTCGCTTCCATGAAGGAGTTCTTCGGCGGAAGCCAGCTCTCCCAGTTCATGGACCAGACGAACCCGTTGGCGGAACTCACGCACAAGCGGCGCCTCAGCGCGCTCGGCCCCGGCGGCCTTTCGCGTGACCGCGCCGGCTTCGACGTTCGCGACGTGCACCACAGCCACTACGGCCGTATCTGTCCCATCGAGACCCCGGAAGGGCCAAACATCGGCCTCATTGGTTCGCTTGCGACCTATGGCCGCCTGAACGACTACGGCTTTATCGAAACGCCCTACCGCCGCGTGGTCCGCGAACTCGTTTCGAACGATCCGCTGCTCATTGGTTGCATCCTGCGCGAAGACCTCACCGATGATTCCGGTACGGTCCTCGCAGCCGCTGGTGCCGTCATCGACGAGGCCGTAGCCAAGAAGGCTGCCGATGTCGGCCGCACGGTGAAGGTCGTACCTCGTGTCACGACCGACATCGTCTATGTAACAGCAGACGAAGAAGACCGCTACGTTGTTGGCCAGGCGAACACTCGCATCGGCCCCGATGGCTACTTCCTAGACGACCATGTTGAAATCCGCCTCTACGACAGCTTCAAGGCCGTCGATCCGGTGGAAGTCGACTTCCTGGACGTCTCGCCGAAGCAGATGGTCTCCGTCGCGACGGCGCTCATTCCGTTCCTCGAACACGACGACGCCAACCGTGCCCTCATGGGTTCGAACATGCAGCGCCAGGCTGTGCCGCTGGTTCGCCCCGAGCAGCCGCTCGTTGGCACGGGTATGGAAGGTCGCGCTGCCGTCGACAGTGGCCACGTCGCCGTCGCTCTCGGCGAAGGAAGCGTCCTGGAGTCCGACGGCAATCACATTGTCGTCCAGTACGACGATCCCGACCTCGAACTGCACACAGTTCCGCTCGTGAAGTTCACGCGATCAAACCAGGGCACCTGCCTCAACCAGCGCCCTCTCGTGATTCGCGGGCAGCGCGTGCAGAAGGGCACACCGCTCATCGATAGCTCGAGCACCGAAGGGGGCGAACTCGCCCTCGGCCAGAACGTGCTCGTCGCCTTCATGAGCTGGGAAGGCTACAACTTTGAAGACGCGATCATCATCAGCGAGCGCATGATCCGCGAAGATAAGTTCACGTCCATTCACATCGAAAAGCACGAAGTGGAAGCCCGTGACACCAAGCTTGGTCCCGAGGAAATCACTCGCGACATCCCCAACGTGGGCGAAGAAAGCCTCAAAGACCTCGACGACAGCGGCGTCATTCGTATCGGCGCTGAAGTCCGGGAAGGTGACATCCTCGTTGGGAAAATCACCCCCAAGGGTGAAACCGAACTGACCGCCGAAGAAAAGCTTCTTCGCGCCATCTTTGGCGAAAAGGCCCGGGAAGTGAAGGACACCAGCCTTCGCGTACCTCACGGCGAAAGCGGCAAAGTTATCGACGTAAGGGTCTTCGACCGCGAGGATCACGAGTCGCTCTCCGCCGGTGTCAACAAGCTTGTCCGCGTGGGCATTGCCCAGCGCCGTAAGATCTCCATTGGTGACAAGATGGCCGGTCGACACGGGAACAAGGGCATTATCAGCCGCGTGCTTCCCATGGAAGACATGCCCTACCTGGAAGACGGCACGCCCGTTGACATCCTCCTGAACCCCATCGGCGTGCCGAGCCGCATGAACATCGGCCAGGTCCTGGAAACGCACCTTGGTTGGGCCGCCAACATTCTTGACTTCAGCGCGCGTACTCCCGTCTTCGACGGCGCCAGTGACGTTGCCATCGACGACGAATTGGCTCGCGCATGGATGGCCATGGAATCGGGCGCCTACTACTTCGTCGACGCACGCGACCACGGCCTCGATACGGAACGTGTTCGCGCATGGCTCACCGACGCTGGCTACGACGCCGACACGATCTTCAGCGACAACCCCACCGAAGGGGCCGCCTCCCGCGCCTGCCTCGAAATCTGGCTCAACCAGTCGGGCAAGCGCATCAAGCCCGGCGCAAAGACGACGGTCGAACTCGAGGAGTTGGCCCAGGCCGTCTACTCCGATACGAACATCGCTCCGCCTGTCTACGGCAAGATGGTGCTCCGTGACGGCCGCTCTGGCGAAACGTTCGACCAGCCCATCACCGTTGGCCAGATCTACATGCTCAAGCTCAACCACATGGTGGAAGACAAGATCCACGCGCGTAGCACGGGCCCCTACTCCCTCATCACCCAGCAGCCGCTCGGTGGTAAGGCACAGTTCGGTGGCCAGCGCTTCGGTGAAATGGAAGTGTGGGCACTCGAAGCCTACGGCGCTGCACACATCCTCCAGGAACTCCTCACCGTGAAGTCCGACGACGTCGTCGGACGCGTGAAGACGTACGAGGCCATCGTGAAGGGCGAAGACGTGCTCGAACCGGGCGTGCCCGAATCCTTCAAGGTGCTCGTGAAGGAACTCCAGAGCCTCGGTCTTTCCGTTGTTG
>CAZDZP010000226.1:0-4503 GCA_964509855.1 uncultured Anaerolineaceae bacterium
TCGCCAGCTGGCCCGCCACGTGTTCGGCCTGGCTGCGGATGATCCCACGCAGGCGGTCTCCGTCTTCGACATCGGTTTCGAAGGTCATTTCGCGCGAAATCGAACGCGCCTGGGCCCGGCCACCGAGCACGGGCGAGTGGTAGATGCCGCGGGCGCGCTCCCAAAGTTCGATGCCGTGGTTGCCGAAGCGCGACTGCAATACCGGGAGAGGTAGCGCGGCGATGTCGCCGATGGTTTGTACGCCAAGGGGAGCAAGCGCTTCGGCCATGCGCGGCCCGACCATCGGCAGTTCGCGTACGGGTCGGGGCGCGAAGAAGGCGGCCTCTTCGCCGGCGGGGACAATGCATAGGCCGTCGGGTTTCGCGGCGTCACTCGCGACTTTTGAGACCAGCTTGTTCGTGGACACGCCCACGGACGCAGTGATACCTATCTCGTTCCGGACGCGCTCGCGGATGGATTCGGCGATGGCGGGAGCGTCTCCGAAGAGCCGTTCGCTGCCGTAGACATCGAGGTAGGCTTCGTCGGCGCCAGCGGGCTCCACAGTCGGAGTGTAATCGCGGAGGATCGCGTGGAACTGCTTTGAAGCCGGCGCGTAGTAGGCGAAGTCGGATGGGATGTAGATCGCATCGGGACAGAGCTGGCGAGCGCGAGCAACCGGGATCGCGGAACGGACGCCGAACACCCGCGCCTCGTAGCTCGCTGTGGTGACCACGCCACGCGGCCCCATGCCACCACAGACGACGACCGGCTTGCCGCGCAGCTCGGGATTGCGGCGCTGCTCCATGGAGACGTAGAACGCGTCGAGGTCCACGTGCAACACAGACGCAGGTCGCTGGGAAGTGGCTATTTCCGGCATACGAACACCCGTTCGAATTGTAGCGCCGAAGATGACGTTGTGCCGAGCAAAACGGTAGTCTCGGCGGCATGGCAAAAGTTGGGATTGTTGGGGCCGGGGCGGTTGGCGGCTATTACGGCGCGAGGCTCGCCGCCGCCGGTCACGACGTTTGGTTCGTGATGCGGCGGGATCTCGAATCGGTGCGCGCGAATGGGCTGCGCATCCACAGCAAGGCCGGCGATTTCACGTTGCGGCAGGTGAACGCGGTGGCGACGCCGGACGAGATCGGCGAGTGCGACTGGGTCATCTGTTCGCTCAAGGCGACGGCGCTGGGTGCGATGGAGCCGCTGGTCCGTCCGCTCGTGGGCGCTGAGACCAGGGTTGTGGCGCTCATGAACGGGCTGGGGATCGAGCAGCACTTCGCCGTTTGCTTTGGCGGTGAACACGTCTTCGGCGCGATGGCATTCGTGTGCATCAACCGGGGTGCGCCCGGCGTCATCCACCACCTGGACTACGGCCGGGTGACCATCGGGCATTTCGAAGATAACCCGGCGGAAACCTCGCGGCTGGAGGCGCTGCTCACGTCGGGGAACATCGAAACCGTCGTAGCGCCAAACCTGCTGTTCGCGCGCTGGGAGAAGCTTTGCTGGAACGTACCCTTCAGCGGGCTAAGCGTGGCCGCCGGAGGCGTCGGCACCGCAACAATCCTCGGCGACGACGGACTCAGCGCCATGGCGAAAGCGGCCATCCACGATGTAGTGAGGGCGGCGAACGCAGACCTCGCGGACCGAGGCTACGTGGAACGGCTGGACGCCGACGATATGGAAGCGCGCATGTTCGCCCAGACAGCGACGATGGGGGACTACCAGCCGAGCATGGTCATCGACTACCTCCAGGAGAATCCGCTGGAGTGTGAGGCCATCCTCGGCGCGCCTGTGCGGCGTGCAGGCGAGCTTGGCGTTCCCGTACCAACGATGGAGCACATTTACCAGCTGGTGCGCTTCGCCAACCGGCGGGTACGCGGCGAAGCGAGACTCCTCGGGAAGGCTGACCTACGGCTTGGCGGCGGCGAGTAGATAGAGTTTTTGAAGCGACGTAGACTCGCAGGCAATCGACGAGGGGGACATGGAAATGGCAATGGATATTCGAGACATGCTGATCGACGGCGTATCCCAGCTCAACGAATGGCTGGACGAGGCGCTGGAGCCGCTCACGACTGAACAGCTGAACTGGCTGCCCGAAGGCAAGACAACGAGCGCGGGCTTTAACGCCTGGCACACCATTCGAACGCAGGACAACATCACGAACTTCGTCTTCAAGAAGCAGATGCCGATCTGGGTGAGCGGAAACTACTTCGAAAAGATGGGACTCCCGAAGGTAGACCAGGGCACCGGCATGACCATGGAAGACGCCCGCGGGCTACGCATCGAAGACCCGGCCTTGCTTCGCCAGTACCTGAAGGACGTGGGCGATGACTGCCTGGCGTTCTTGAAGGACGTGCCCCTGTCCGAGCTGGAGGAAGTGCAGATGATCAAGCCGCTCGGCGAGATGCCGAAGGCGCGCGTGTTCCGCCAGGTGGTGATGACGCACGGATTCATGCACCTTGGCGAAGTGAATCACATCAAGGGTGTGATGGGACTGCAGTTCTCAATATAGGCCGAACGCGTGAGCCGGGTCAGGAGACCCCCGGGGTTTCTCCCGGCTCATCGTTTTCACCGCCGTCACTCTCATCGTCATCGTCGCGCTGTTCGCGGAGATAGCTTTCGATGTCGCTGAGGATTGCACGTGTGTCCATCTCCAATGGCGGGCTATCCACAACCCCGGTGTCGTACGCCACTTCCAACTGGTGAACGTAGCCCGTGACTTCGGGGTTCGTGCTCAGCGCCGTGGAAACCTCGCGCTGGAAGCGATCGCCGGCTTCGCGGAGGTCTGTCAGATCGAATCCGATTTCGACGATCTGCTGGATGCGCTCGAGCAGGGCGAGAGTCGCGAGCGGATTCTGCGACGCGGTTATGTAGTGCGGGACATTCGCCCAGAAGCTCGCGGTGTGAAGTTCGGCCTGCTGCAGCGCCTGTTGCAGCACACCCACGATGCCGGTTGGCCCCTCGTAGCGGGAGCGAGCGAGGCTCAGCCGCTGCGACATCTCTTCGTCGCCGGCGGTGCCGGTGACGCGCACCGGGCGGGTGTGCGGTACGTCCGCGAGAAGCGCCCCGAGTGAGATGACCATCTCCACCCCGAGGCGGGCGAACAACTCCGAATGCGACGCGGAAAACGACGGCCAGCGCAGGTTCGGCTCGACGCCGATCGCGACCACGAGGTCGTGCGGGCCCGTCGGGTTACGTGCGTAAAAGGCTTCGTTCGTGGGCCACTGCACCACGCGCTGACCGGAGGGCGATGACCTCACCGTCGGCCGGGTGTCCGTAAAGCTGTAGAAGTCCTCGGCCGAAAGCGTGGCAAAACGGCGCGCGCCCATGCGGCGGACGATGAACCGGGCGGCATTGGTGGCGGCGCTGGCAGCGTCGTTCCACCCCGCGAAGGCGGTGATGCCGATTGGGCTGTGGAGTTCTGGCAGGCGGTCGATGTCGAAAGAAGTCACAGCCCTAGCCTACCAGCACAGAGCAGGATTGGTGGGTTGCCAAACTTTCGCGCCGGTAAGGGAAACGCGCTGGACTGAACCATTACCGCGGGGAATGCGAACGGATGCCGTTGGTGCGCGAATGCCTTAGACTCGGGTCGCCCTAGCGATGGGCATGGAGAAGGTATATGGATTTTCACGACAGCGCCGAAGAGTCAGCGTTTCGCACCCAGGTCCGCGAATTCATCGCGGGCGAGCTCCCCAAGCATGTGAAGCCGGGTCAGCCCGCTCCGGGCCCGGAGGACGACCCGCAGGCCCACGCCGGCTGGCGTAAGGCCCTCGCCCAAAAAGGCTGGATTGCCCCGCACTGGCCGAAGGAATACGGCGGCGCCGGCATGTCCGTTTCGGAACAGTTCGTGTTCAACGAAGAGATGGCCGACGCCCGCGCGCCCCAGGTTGGCGGCATGGGCGTACAGATGATCGGCCCCATCCTCATCAACTTCGGCACCGACGAGCAAAAGGCAGAGCACCTGCCGCGCATCACCAACGGCGATGTCGTGTGGTGCCAGGGCTATTCGGAGCCGGGATCGGGCTCGGACCTCGCTTCGCTGCAGACGCGTGCGGTGCGCGACGGCGACGACTACGTCATTAACGGGCAGAAGATCTGGACCTCTGGCGCGCACCGTGCCGACTGGATGTTCCTGCTCGCCCGCACCGATCCGGACGCGCCGAAGCACCGTGGCATCTCCATGTTCCTGATGGACATGAAGGCGCCCGGCATCCAGGTGCAGCCGCTCATCACGATGGCGAACGACCACGTCTTCAACCAGGAGTACTTCGACAACGTACGCGTCCCGGCGAAGAACCTCGTTGGCGACGAGAACCGCGGCTGGTACGTGGGCGCCGCGCTGCTCGACTTCGAACGCAGCAACATCGCCGGCTCCATCGGCCTCAAGCACACGGTCAACGACATCATTCGCTACGTGAAGGAGGAAAAGGTCCAGCTCAGCGACAACGTGAAGACTGAGATCGCGGACCGCGTGGTCGAGGCGGAAATCGCCCGGCTGATTTCCTACCGCGTCATCACGATGCA
>CAZDZP010000227.1:0-4501 GCA_964509855.1 uncultured Anaerolineaceae bacterium
CCCCCAGCAGCGCGGACGGGCCCGTGGACCTGGAAAACCCTGTGGTCGACTACACAGCGGGGCTGCTACTGGCCTGGGGCGTTTCGACGGCGCTCTATCACCGGGAAAAGACCGGCGTTGGGCAGCGCATTGATGTTTCGCTGCTCCACGCGGCGCTGTTACTGCAGAACAACCACGTGAACCACATCGATGTAATCGACGAGTGGCGCCAGCCCTACTTGGAATTCGCGCACAAGGCGCTTGCAGATGGCACGCCGTGGGAGGAAATCCGGTCGGCGAAACGGGCGATGCAGCCGCATTCGGTGAGCCGCGCTTACTACGGCTTCTTCCCCACGCAGGACGGGTTCATCGCCGTGTCGGCGCTCGGGAAAGCGAACCAGCAGCGCATGCTGGAAGTTCTGGAGGTGGACGACCCCTGGGTGCTCCAACCCGGCTGGCTGCCGGAAGACGCTCGCGCCCACAACCGCGACATCGAAAGCCAGGTGGCGGAGCGCTTTCGTTCGAACACCACCGCGACCTGGCTGGAAGCGCTGCGTGCCGCTGGCGTCCCGGCCGCGCCGGCTCGCCTCCGGGAAGAGTTGCTGGACGACGAGCAGGCATGGGCCAACGACTGTTTCGTGCGGCTGGAGCACGACCTCGTGGGAGGCCTCACGGTTGTCGCGCCGCCGGTGGCTTTTTCGGCGACGCCGCTGCGGACCGGGAAGGCATCGCCGGTGCTTGGGTCGGACACACTTGTGGTGCTCCGCGAAGCCGGTCTGACGGAAGAGCAAATTGCGACGCTCACGGAGCGAGGCGTGATTCGTACCAACCTGTAGGCGCAGTCCCACGGTTGATGATGGGGCGAGCGCGCGTCGCGCTTGCGCACGAACTCCCGACTCATTGGAAGCACGGCGGATACCGGTGTCAAAAGCCGCGCGAGTGGCAGGCCTGGACGTGGCGCGCTTGAGTTTGACAAGCGGGGCACTGCGATTCACGATCGGCGCGTGACTGCAATTGCATGCCGTCGCAACTACGACTGCATGCCGGGTGGCGGCTTCTGATTCGAGGACGCACCGGCGGAGCAGCCAGCTGCTTGATGTTCCGTTTCCTGGAGGGATCCTTGACACGCTCTCGGTTTTTCGTGCCGTTCCTGGTTGCAGCGCTTGTGGCGCTCGCTCTTGTTTCGATCGCCTGCGGCGACGACGACGACGACGCTAATGGTGGCGAAGACAGTGGGACTGTCGCACCAACCGTTCCCGCCTCAGTGGCGCCAGAACAACTGCAGGACCTCGTGGTGGGTATCCCGGGGGACACCACCAATGTGGATGGTGACCGCGCGACCATTGGGCAGGGTTCGCCCAACGCCAATATCCTGGAGCCTCTGCTGCGGATGACGCCCGACTACGAGGTCGTACCTCATCTCGCGGAGAGCTACGAATTCATCGAACCCAACACCTGGAGGTTCACGCTGCGCGAGGGAGTGCTATTCCACGATGGCAGTGAACTGACCGCTGCAGATGTGGTATGGACGTTCGACCGGGTAGCGCGAGCCGGGGGGCGGGCGATCAATGCCGAAGAGGGCGGCACGGTCGTCGTCGACACCTATACCTTCGACTACACGCCGTCACGACCGAATCTGAAGATACCGCTGCAGGTGGTGCACCCCATCTTCGGAATCCACAAAGCCGGGAGCGACCCGACGGTGAATCCGATAGGAACCGGCCCCTTCAAGTTCGTTTCCTATGCACCGCAGGAAACGCTCGTCGTCGAACGTTTTGACGACTACTGGGACGAAGCGAACGCGGCGAAGGTCAGTTCCATCACGTTCCGCTACATTCCGGACAACAACGCTCGCGTGCTGGCGCTCCAGGCTGGCGATGTCGACATCATCACGCAGTTTCCGCGCGAGTCGGTTGGGACGCTAGCGTCCGGGCTCCAAATTGTGAACAGCAAAGTCGGCGCCTATGAGGCGCTTTCGATCCAGATCAATGGCGAAGGCGAGTGGGATCTGACGTCGGAGAAAGCGGTTCGCGAAGCAATCTTCAAGGGTGTAGACCGCGACATCATTGTGGAGACTATCTGGGAGGGCAATGCTGAACTCGGCCGCAATCTCATCCCGCCGGCGATCCTTGGCGAATCCGAAGGGCTGGTAACAGGCGGCCCGGGATACGACCCGCAGGACGCACGACGCATCCTGGAAGCGGCTGGCTGGGTTGAGGGGAGCGGTGGCATACGCGAACGCGACGGGCGGCCGTTGCGGCTTACGCTCATCAACGGTTTCCCGGACCCGGACACTCACCGTCCAATTCCAGAAGTACTGCAGGCTCAGCTCCGGGAGATCGGCATCGATGTCCAGATCGTCGAGACCACGACGTACGACGACACGCTTGCCACGGGCGAGGGCCACCTGTGGCTCGAACGGGGTAACCAGAACGACGCGAACCCGGCGTTCCTCCCGACGCTTCTGTATCTGAGCCTCGAAGGTGGCAACCAGGCGGGCGTCGACTATGCTCGCGCATTCGGTGTTGGACCGAGCGTGGACGAGCCGTTGCTTGAAGCAGCGACGACGTCGGACATCCCCACCACACAGAGGCTGGCGGCGGAAGCCATGGCAGCGTTGATCGACGAAGAGTTCGTGATTCTGCCGATTGCCGGCCTGTACAACATCACCGCAACGGCGGCCGGCATCAGCGGCTGGGAGCCTCACTCTGCACTCATCCACACGAGCTTCGCCTCCGTCTTCAAGGAATAGCGTCCTGGCGGTACAGGAATGGTGGGCCGTGAGGGAGGTTGAAGCAGCGTGATCGAAGTAGACGTTCGCTTTCGTTCGGACATCGACATCGCAGGTACGCTGTGTCTGCCAGAGGACGCGACAGGTGTTCGACCCGTGCCAGCGATCCTGCTGCTTGGTGGCACCGGCGGGGACACCCGCGATGGGGACATGGCGCCTGAACGCACGCCGGGAATTCACAACCCACCACGGCGCGGGCTCCTTCGCCGCATCGCCCACGAATTGGCGCAACACGGGATCGCCAGTCTGCGTTGCGACAAGCGTGGATGTGGAGCGAGCGGCGGCAGCGCCGATGAGTCGGACTACGACACGGACCTGGTGGATAACACGGCAGCGTTTCGCTTCCTCCAAGAGCAGGAAGGCATCGATTCGAAACGCGTGGGAGTGGCCGGGCATAGCGCTGGCGCCCTCAATGCGTGTCTCCTTTGCCGCGACATCCCAGAAGTGGCCGCCGCCGGAATGCTCGGCGCGCTCCACGGGCCAATTGACGACCTGGTGCGGTTCAACTGGCCGCGGGTTGCCGAGTACTGGGATCGGTTTAGCCCCGAACAACGGGAATGGCTCCTCAAGGAGCGCCCGCGCGAGGTCGTTGGGGCCTTCCGAACTGAGGACTTCATGGCGGCAGCCCTGCGAGGCGAAGAGTTCGTGGAGCTTGAGGCGCAGGGACTGCGGATGACCTACAACACGACGCGATTCAAGCAGGACTATGACCGGCCCTGCGCAGACGAATTCCGGCACGTGCGGTGCCCGGCGCTCGTGCTGCATGGTGGTTCGGACATGAACGTGAAAGTGGAGGATGCCCTCGGCACCTACCAGTCGCTCAAGGATGCCGGGAACGAAGATGTGGATCTCGTGATACTTCCCGGGCTCGACCACAGCTACCAGCCCGTCGCGCGGGACCCTGTGCAGCGCGTGTGGGACCGCGTGAGCCTGTCAACGTTTGCCCGGCCGGTCTCACCGCTCGCGCTGCAGGCCATTTCTTCGTGGAGCGTTCGCACGCTGTTGAAGCAACGAGACTCCTGAGTGCTGCGCTTCCTCATGTGGCGAATGCTGCAAACGATCCCGGTGTTGTTCGGGGTGAGCGTTGTCGCCTGGGCCATGGTGTCACTCGCACCGGGCGACGCGTCGCGCATCTACGCACAGCAGTTCGCCGAATCCGGAAGGCCGACCGAAGCTGAAGTTGAGCAGGCAAGGCAAGAACTGGGACTCGATGGGACCGTCATCTCCCAGTACCGCGTGTGGCTGAGTCGCACCGTCCAGGGAGACCTTGGCCGATCGTTTGCAACAGGGGCGCCGGTGATGGATGAGGTGCGGAGGCGTGCGTGGCCGACTTTGCAGCTAGCCGGCGCTGCCATGTTCGTGATGGCGGCACTCGGCGTGCCGCTCGGAGTGGTGGCGGCGCTGCACCGCAACCAATGGCCCGATGCACTCGCACGGATCGTTTCGCTGGCGAGTGGTGCTCTCCCATCGTTCTTCGTTTCGCTGCTGATGATCTGGCTATTCGCGGCAAAGCTTGGTTGGTTCCCAAGCCTCGGCCGCGGCGGACCCGAGCATCTTGTATTGCCGGCTGTAACGCTGGGTGCCGCCGGCGCGGGAACGTTCACACGCCTCGTCCGCGCTTCGATGCTTGATGTGCTTTCCCAAGACTATGTGGCGGCGGCGCGGGCAAGGGGGCTGCGTGAATCCCGGGTCATCAGCCGGCATGCCTTTCGCAACGCGATGATCCCGGTG
>CAZDZP010000228.1:0-1406 GCA_964509855.1 uncultured Anaerolineaceae bacterium
CCGATGCCTTTGATGCCGGGCACGTTGTCGCTCGTGTCACCCTTGAGCGCCTTGTAGTCGATCATGTACCTCGGTTCGAAGCCCCAGCGTTCGGTGGCGCTCTTCTGGTCGTAGGTCACCGTGTCTCGCTGGTAGGGGCGGAACATGAACAGGTTCACGCGTGGCGCAATCAGCTGAACCAGGTCGGTATCGAGCGTCACAATGTAGGTCTCGACTCCAGCCGTGGCCGCCTGCTTGGCGATCGACCCGGCTACATCGTCGGCCTCGAACCCCGGTGCTTCGAAGATGGGGATGTTGAACGCTTCCAGCATCTGCCGAACGCGCGCCATTTGGGGCAGGAGGTCCGACGGCGTTTCGCGACGGGTTGCCTTGTAGGTGACATCAGCTTCGTGACGGAAGGTCTTGTCCGGTCCGTCCCACGCCGCGCAAATGTGGGTTGGCTTCAACTGATCGAGCACCTTCAGCAGGCTCTCGGCGTAGCCATAGGTGGCGAAGCTCAGCTCGCCGGTGCTCGTCATAAGTGGATTCGGCGAGTTCGCGAGCGCGAAGAATGCTCGGAACAGCATTCCGTGCGAATCGAGGATGACCAGCCGTTGGCCCTTTGTATCTGCCACCCGGCGATTATAGGGGGCCAACCCCACACCACGTCCCTCGGATGGGGGAGTAGTCTCGGCGGCACTCGCGCGAAAACGGCTCACGCTGCGCAATCGCCCACCCGCTGGCTGCTATCATGCAGGCATGACTTCAGTTGGTGTCCGGCTCACGGCGGAAGAGTTTGCTCGCCTCCCCGAGGACGAATCCGGTGGTCGCATGGAACTCGTGAACGGAGAGGTTGTCGTGGCTCCACCCGCCGGGGAAGAACACGGATGGATCGAAAAGCGGCTGGCGCGCAGGCTCGACGAGGCTGTAGAAGATGCCGGCCTGGGTCTGGTCTTCGCCGAATCAGGCTACGTCCTTGGTCGTTCCCCCGACATTGTTCGGGAGCCCGATGTTTCCATTCGCCGATCCCGGTCGGGAGCCATCGGCAGGGGATTCTTCGTTGGCCCTCCCGATGTGGCCGTCGAAATCGTCTCGCCCAACGATGCGGCCCACGACGTGCAGCGCAAGGTCGCTGAATACCTCGCTGCCGGGGTTGCCCGCGTCTGGACCGTGTGGCCCGAAACGCGGAGCGTGACCGTGCACGTGCCCGGCGGCGCGAGCCAGACCTACGCCGCCGAAGACACGCTCCGCGACGACGCTCTTGGCTTCGATGCCGCCGGCTTTGCGCTCACGGTCGCCGACGTTTTCCCGCCGCCCGTTGCCGCACCGTACGACGAAATCCGGCCGGACTGACACTCCCGCCCGAACCCGTATACTGCGCCCCACACGAACGATTTCAGGAGGCACGCTGTGACGCGTCCTGTTTT
>CAZDZP010000228.1:1416-4489 GCA_964509855.1 uncultured Anaerolineaceae bacterium
CCGCCGGCGGTCGAATCAGACGGTGAGTCTCAGCCGGACTGACACTCTTCACCGAACCCGTATACTGCGCGTCACACGAACGAAATACGGGAGGCACGCTGTGACGCGTCCTGTTTTGCGCACTTCGCTGTGCGACATGTTGGGTATCGAATACCCCGTTATCCTCGCCGGGATGGGCCCGGTAGCCGGCGGGATCATGGGGCCGGTCGCCACCTCCGACCTCGCTGCTGCGGTCTCCAACGCCGGCGGACTCGGGGTTCTCGGCGGGGCTGGATTCACCCCGGAACGCCTTCGCGAAGAGATCCAGAAGATTCGCTCAATGACCGACAAGCCATTCGGCGTCGACCTGCTTCTGCCTTCCAACTACATGGGCGGCGCGGCCGCAGCTGCCGAGATGCCCGCCGACCCTCGCGAACTGATTCCGCAGGAAACGTACGCGGGAGTCCGCAAAATGGCGGAGGACCTTGGCATCGAATGGAAGAAGGCTCCGCCCCGTCCCGATGCACCAGCCCGTCCTCGTGCTGGCGGCATGTCCGATGGACAGATGGAAGTCGTCATCGAAGAGAAGATCCCGGTCTTCGCTTCCGGCCTCGGCAGTCCGGCCCAGTGGATGGACCGCCTGAAGGCCAATGGCACCACGGTGCTTTCGCTCGTGGGCAACGTAAAGAATGCGAAGCGTGTCGCCGCCCAGGGTGTCGATGTCGTCGTCGCCCAGGGAACCGAGGCGGGCGGTCACACCGGCCGCATCGCAACCATGGCCCTCGTGCCGCAGGTTATCGATTCCGTTGACCCCCTGCCGGTGGTGGCGGCAGGCGGTATCGCCGACGGTCGCGGGCTCGCCGCGGCGATCGCGCTCGGCGCCGTCGGTGTCTGGTGCGGCACCGCGTTCCTCGTTTCCAACGAAGCCAACCAGCCCCAGATGCAGAAGGACCGCATTCTCGCGGCAGTCGACGAGGACACGCGTATCACGCGCCTCTACAGCGGCAAGACCATGCGCAACATCACCAACCCGCTCATCGAAGCGTGGGATGCGAGTGGTCTGCAGGCACTGCCCATGGGACTCCAGGGCATGCTCATCGAAGACCTCGTCTACTCGGTTCGCCAGGCTGGTCGCGAAGAGCTGTTGATGAACGCCGCCGGGCAGGCCTCGGGCATGCTCACGCAGACAAGGCCTGCCGCCGACATCCTGCACGACATGGTGAACGGCGCCGCCGAAATCCTCGGCAGGCGCATTCCTGGCACCGTCCAGGCTGTCCCGGGGTCCTAGCCAATGACAGAAAAGGCACTCGAAGGCGTCCGGGTAATCGAATTCTGCGACGAAGTGGGAAGCTACTGCGGCAAACTGCTAGGCGACCTCGGTGCGGAGGTCATCAAGGTGGAACCGCCCGGTGGCGGTCTTGAACGGCACAGCCCACCCTATCTGCATCACAAGGAGAGCCCGGACACCAGCTTTGCCTTCTGGGTGAACAACACCTCCAAGATGTCGGTCGTACTCGATCTTGATTCGGCCGAAGGGCACGCTGCCGCGAAGAAGCTCGTCGCCTCGGCACAGATCGTTCTCGAAGACCGCCCGGTTGGCTATCTCGCCGAGCGCGGCCTGGGGTTCGAGGCCGTCCACGGTGAAAACCCTGCGATCGTTTACACGTCGATCACGGGCTTCGGGCAAACCGGCCCACACGCCAGCTATGCCTTCAGCGACATCGTCGGCCAGGCCATGGGCGGCATCATGACCCTCGCGGGAGAAATGGCCGATCCCCCGAACATGATCGTCGGGGAGCAGGCCAACCGGTCGGCATCCGTCCATGCAGCACAGGCAACGATTGCGGCGCTGCTCCACGCAGAGGCCACGGGCGAGGGCCAGTTCATCGACACCTCCGTGCAGGAAGCGTGCTCCATGTCGCAGGAAACGGCCATGCAAACGTGGGACTTCCAGAAACGGAACCGCGTTCGCACCGGCGCTCTCGGGGCCATCCCCGTCAAGCTCCCCGCTACGGGCGTGTACGAATGCAAGGACGGCCACATCATGCTTTTCGTACTTGCGCCGGCCGGGAAGGAATTCCCTGCCCTCGTCGACTGGATGCGCGATAAGGGCATGCACGAAGACCTCGACGAGGAACCGTACGCTTCAATAGCCAATGGCCTCAATATGGCGATGATCACCCAGCTGATGACCAACCCGGCCTCAGCTGGCGAATCCCTGCCCCATCTCACGCACATCAACGATGTCGTCACCCGCTTCGCCGCGAGCATGGGCGCGGTGGAAGCCTACGAAGAGGGCCAACAGCGGAACCTGCTCGTCGGCCTGGTTTCGACGCCCGAGGACCTGGCGAAGAACCCGCAGCTGCGGGCCCGCGACTGGTACGTAAAGCTCCCGCTTGATTCGGGCGAAGTGGTCGAATTCCCAGGCGCGCCATATCGCCTCTCGGAAACGCCCGCTTTGATTGGCACGCCTCCACGGTTGGGGCAGCACAACGACGAACTCCTGGCCTCACTGGCCTGATCCGCCCAACGGGAGATACCACTATGTCCAAACGTCCTCTTGATGGCATTCGAGTCGCCGATTTTTCCTGGTTCGGCGCAGGCCCCATTGGTGGCCAGATGCTGTGCGCCTACGGCGCGGAAGTCGTCCGCGTCGAGTCCGAAGCCAAGCTCGATGGCCTCCGCCGCGCGCAGCCCTTCGCCATGAACGAAGACGGCACGTTCAAGGACGGCTTCAACGTCTCCGGCTACTTCAACAACTTCAACGCCGGCAAGCTTTCCATGCAGCTGAACCTGAACACCGAAAAGGGCCAGGAAGTTGGCATGCGGCTCATCGAGAAGTGCGACGTGTTCCTCACGAACTTCACGCCGCGGGTCGTCGATAAATGGAACCTGCGCTACGAGCAGCTTGCCGCGGTTAACCCCGGGATCATCGCCGCCTACGCTCCGATGCAGGGAATGTCGGGGCCGCACAAGGACTTCCTCGGCTTCGGAGCCGTCCTCACCCCCGTCACTGGCCTGAGCTACCTTTCGGGGTTCCCGGAGCGCCCGCCCTTCGGCATTGGCACCAATTACCCGGACTACGTCATCAACC
>CAZDZP010000229.1:0-4457 GCA_964509855.1 uncultured Anaerolineaceae bacterium
AGTCGAGGAACTTCGCCAGCGTGCAGATGGCCTTGCCCACATGCCCCGCGCCAACGACGAGGAACACCGGCCGAGACTCAACAACTTCGACGTACAGCGACGTGGCCCCGGCGATCGTGCGATCCGAAAGCGCTTCGCTCCCAACGTAGAGCGTGGCGCGCAGGTGCTGCTCGAACGCAGCGGGAGCATGCGATGCCGCGAGCTCGTCCAAAGCCGCGTCGCCAAGCGAGCCCAGGCGCGTGCCGTCGGTCTCCACCAGCAGCCGCGCGCCGGGAGCGACCCCGCGTGGACCAGCTTCAAGCACGGAAAAAAGAACGACCGGGCTGCCGCCTTCAGCGGCTTGGAGCAAGCGTCGTGTCAGGTCGAGCATAACGGTGTCAGCATACGGGATTGACGGGCGAACAGCCTCAGGCGCGGTGCTACTGCACCCCGTCCGCGGGCGAGTCGTCTCCCGGCGTACTGCGTTGCATGCCCTTGCGTACCGCGTAGGCGCCGAACACTACGCCGCCAACGATTGCGAGGTTCCGGGCACGGAAGAAGTTCCGTCTGCGCCCGCTGACGCTGCTGCCGAGCAAGTCGCCGGTTTCCGCGGGGTGCCGAATGGCACCGGTCCCGGAGGTGTCGGCGAGGTCACGGGAAGGCCAGCCGCCTTCGGGGCTCGCGCTCCGGCCTTTGTCGTGAGCGTCATTGGCGTCGCGGGCAAGGTTCGCCATGCGCGATTCGGCATCAGGTGTTTCGGTCATGGGCCAAAGGTACGCGGCTAGGCGTTTGCAGGTGTGAACGGCGCGTTAACGGCCGTACGCCGACCGCTCGCTCCTCGCACCAGCCGCGACCCTTGCGTACTCTTGGGGGCACGCCGGTGTACCGGTTCGCCAAGGAGATGCCATGACCGCGCTCAAGCACAACGACCCCGAAGTCGCCGCGATTATCGCCGACGAAGAAGTCCGCCAGGTGGAAACGCTGGAGATGATCGCCAGCGAAAACTACGCCTCGGCGGCCGTGCTCGAAGCGACCGGTTCGGTGTTCACCAACAAATATGCCGAAGGCTACCCGGGCAAGCGCTATTACGCGGGCAACGTCCACAGCGACCGCGCCGAAACGCTCGCCATCGAACGCGCCAAGCAGCTCTTCGGCGCCGAGCATGCGAACGTGCAGCCAACCAGCGGCGCCGAAGCCAACATGGCCGCCTACCTCGCCTTCGTGGAACCGGGCGACACCATCATGGGCCTCGAACTCAGCCAGGGCGGCCACCTTACCCACGGTTCGCCCGTGAACTTCAGCGGCAAGCTCTACAACTTCGTGCCCTATTCCGTGGACCGCGAAAGCGAAACCGTGGACATGGCGACGGTGCGGACGCTGGCGATGGAAGCGAAGCCGAAGATCATCGTCTGCGGCGCGACGGCTTACCCGCGCACGGTCGACTTCCCGGCCTTCGCCGAAGTTGCCAAGGAAAGCGGCGCGCTGTTGATGGCGGATATGTCCCACATCGCCGGTCTCGTGGCCGGGGGCGCGCACGTCTCACCGGTGCCCTACGCCGACATCATCACCACCACCACGCACAAGACACTGCGCGGTCCCCGGGGCGCGCTCGCGCTCTGCAAGCTCGAACACGCAGACGCGCTGGACAAGGCCGTGTTCCCAGGCACCCAGGGCGGCCCGCACCTGCATAGCATCGCCGCCAAGGCGGTGGCTTTTGGCGAAGCCCTACAGCCCGAATTCAAGCACTACGCCCGCCAGGTGGTGGAAAACGCGGCCGCGCTCGCGGAAGCTCTGCAGGCCGGCGGCTTGCGGCTCGTTTCGGGCGGCACCGACAACCACCTGCTCCTGGCCGACTGCAACAGCAAGGGCATAAGCGGACTCAAGGCGCAGAACGCGCTCCAGGGTGCGGGCGTTATCACCAACCGCAACACCATCCCCTATGACGAGCGCCCGCCGTACATCGGCAGCGGACTACGCATGGGCACGGCTGCGCTCACCTCGCGCGCCATGGGCACCGACCAAATGAAAACGGTCGCCAGCTGGATTCTGCGCGTCCTGGACGACCCGGACGGCGACGGCGTGCGCGAAGCCGTGCGCAAGGAAGTGGCGGATTTCGCGAAGAGCTACCCCGTGCCGGGCATTACCGACCGATAGCTCGCGCCCCACTAGGCTGGCTGTTTCGATTCGATGCGACAGGTCAGCGCTTCCGCATTCCTCATTCGGATTGCCTCTGGTACGCTCACGGTTCGATTGCCCGGGAGCACGGCTCGCCATGCGGGCAAACCCATCGCCCGGGTTTCTAATGGAGTTTCATGCGCGAATACGAAATGACTGTCGTGTTCGACCTTGCGCTGACTGAGGCCGAAGGCCCTGACGCAAGCGTCGAACTGCTTACTTCCCTAGTCGAAAGCCGTGGAGGATCGGTGCTGAAGGTGGACCACTGGGGCCGCCGTCGCCTCGCCTATCCCATCAAGGCCATGATCGACGCCGAATACGTTGTGACACGGCTCGATCTCGAAGGCGACCAGCTTCGCGAAATCGAAGCTGCGCTCGGCATCAACGAGCGTGTGCTGCGGTTCCTCGCGGTGCGTGCCGACGAGCTTCCCCCGCCACCGCCCCCGCGTGAAATGCGTGACGAGCCTGCAGCTAGCCCCGCTGGCGTGGCCGCTGACGCACCGGACGCCGAGGGACCGGCCGTAGAAGCGCCGTCTGACGAAGCATCCCCCACCGAAGCCGCTCCCGCCGAAGCAGCGACTGCTGAAGCAGAACCCGCTGAAGATGCACCGGCGGTCGAGGCACCGGCCACAGAAGAGCCCGTAGCCGAAGAAGCCGCAGAGCCAGCAACGGCTGAAGCCCCCGAGGCGGAAGCAGAGGCCGAGGCCGAACCCGAAGAAGCCGCTGCCGAGGACGAAGCCCCGGCGGAGGAAAAGCCCTAAGCCTAGCCGAACAGGAGTACGAAATGGGCAGCTTGAACAAGGTCATGTTGATCGGAAACACCGGTCGGGACGCAGAAATGCGGTACCTCTCGACCGGCACTGCGAAGACTGATTTCAGCCTCGCCGTTGGGAGCCGCCGCCGTGGACAAAATGGCGAGTGGGAAGAACAGACCGAGTGGTTCAACGTCGTACTCTTTGGCGACCAGGCGGAGCGGATCAGCCAGTACATCACCAAGGGCAAGCAGCTTTACATCGAAGGCCGCCTGAGCACCCGGCAGTGGGACGATGACCAGGGACAGCGGCACTACCGCACCGAAGTCATCGCCAACAACGTCCAGTTCCTCGACCGCCGCGATGCAAGCGGCGGAGGTGGTGGCGGCGGCGATGCATGGGGCGACGGTGGCGGCAACCAGGCCCCGCGTGGACCACGTCCTGGACCCGGCGGTGGACAGGCTCCCTCGGGTGGCTACGGCGGCGCCGATGTGGATGACCTGCCCTTCGAATAGCCGCGAGCGAGAAATGAATTGACGCGTGCCGGCACTATCGGCACGGCGAGAGGACGAGCATGACGCGTCGAGACAAGACGACCGGCCGCCCGCGACGGCGCGCATCGTACGGGCACGCCGGGGACACCGGCGGCAAGTTTGTGTGGAGCGACACGCACACGCGGCTCGCGATCCTTTCCGGTGTGGGCGTTCTGCTGCTGCTGGTCCTTGGGTTGATTGGCTACCAGTGGTACGACGACAACATCGGCAAACCCAACAAGACGGTCCTGGAAGTCGACGGCGAAAAGTATTCGCTGGAGTACTTCACCGAGCGCATCATCCCCTTCGCCACGGAGAACCCGAGACTCTCGCGTGGATTCCTCGAACCGGCGTTGCTCACCAAGCTCGAAGAAGAAGCTGTGACCGTCGCCGAAGCTGAGCGCCGCGGCGTCGACACCAGCGACGAAGCCGTCACGCAATACATCGCCAGCGAACTGGGGGTTGCCCCCGGCGGCGCCGGCACTCCCTTCGACACGCTCTACCGGCAACGGCTTCGAGAAACCGGCCTGACCAATTCCGACTACCGCCGGCTTTCACAGGCAGCCCTCGCCGAAGCCGCGTTGCTCGAACAAATCACCGAAGAACTTGGCGACACCGGTCCGAAGATTGAGATGAGGCTCGTTGTCGTGAGCACTGAGGCCGAGGCCAACGAGATTCGCGAGCGTATTGAAGGTGGCGAGGACATGGGCACCATCGCCCAGACCGACTCCGCCGACATTACCTCCCGCCAACAAGACGGCCTGCTCACTCTGACCCCGCCCGAACTGTTCCCCGAAAGCGTGCGAACGGCCATGGAAGGGCAGGAGTTGGAGACACTACTCGGCCCGGTACTCGTGCAAACGCAGTGGTGGGTGTTCCGCGTGGAACGCCAGGTGGACGATGCCGAATACACCGACACCGACAAGACACAGCTTTCCGAAACCCGGCTCAGCGCCTTGATTTCGGAACTCCGTTCCGCCGCCGATGTAACGCGTTCCCTGAGTGACAGCGACATCGA
>CAZDZP010000230.1:0-4448 GCA_964509855.1 uncultured Anaerolineaceae bacterium
CCTGGAGCTGGCGGGCGTGGTCCTTCGAATGGATACGCAGGAAGAGGAACCATTCGCGCCAGTTGAGGTCGCCGAACATGGGGTGCTTCCACTGGATGTCGAGGAAGGCGGTGGGGTCGGCGTCCTGCACGTGGGCGATCACGGATTCGATTGCCTGGTCGTGGAGCGCCATGAGCTGGTCGACGTCGTCCGGCAGCGGGTCACTGTCGTCGGTGGGGAACTCGCCGGTGTGGGCGATGTAGAGCACATCGCGGGCTACGCCCACATTGCTGCCCACGGCGTGCTGGAGGCAATCCAGCGGCGTCCAGGTGCCGCCTTTGGCCTTCTCGATCGGGGGAAGCACAGCGACCTTCTCGCGGTCGAGGTTGTTCACGGCCTCCACGAGGTCGGCGACGCCTTCGCGCACCTTTTCGATGAGTTCGGGGATACTCTTTTGGGCGGCCTGCGCCTGGAGGTAGGCGAGGATACGGTCCGATTCCGATTGTTCTTGAGTCAGGGGAGGCCTCCGGCGCTTGCAGTGGTAGAAGTCTGCCACGGCCACGGTGGCGCCGCTAGCGGGCTTTGCGGTAGACGCGCAGAACCTGGAGCCCGCCGAGTAGCTTCCGGTGGTTCACGAGGCGCATCACGGGCGGCATGGCGGGGAGCTCGTGCCACGCGTGTTCGACCATGATCCAGTGGCCCCCGGGGCGCAGGATGGCCGTCCCCCGTTCGATGATCCCTTCAGTCACAGACGGCGGAACGTGACCGGGGACGTGGATGGTTACGACGAGGTCCTGCGGTGCGACACCGTGGAGGCTCGTCGAAGCGTCGCGATGGAGGAGCGTGGCGGCATCGCCAAGTCGCGCGGCCGCTCGTTCGAGCATGAGCGGCGCAAGGTCGACGCCGGTGAGGGCGACTCCCGGCAGCCACTTCGAAAGCCGCTCCAGCGCACGGCCGGGGCCACACCCGATTTCGAGGAGGGATTCGGGTTGGAGCTGCCGCACATGGCGGGCGATCGCGCGATGAACTCGCTTCTCCTGGGTGTAGTTGTAAAGCCGCACGATGAACTGTTCGTAGTAGGTGAGCGCGCTATCCGTGAAGTAACCGCGGCCGTGGAAATGCCACCTTCGCCAGAACCACTCGGGGATGTCCACGGTGGGGTCGAAGAACGCGGACTTGCGCTGGCGTTGCATGAGCGCGGCTCGGCGAGCTTCGGCGATGGGCGGATAGGCCATGCCCCCAGCGTAGAAGACGAGCGTTGGATGCGCCCGTAGAATCCGGGGGCATACGAAGCGAAAGCACGAGGGACAGACATGATCACGATTGTTGCGAAACTGCAGGCGAACGCCGGCAAGGAAGACGAACTGAAGGCCGTGCTGACCGAAATGGTTGGCAACGTGAAGACGCATGAGGCGGGCAAGGTCCCGGTTTACTCCCTGCACGTTTCGGACGAGGACCCGACGCTGTTCTGCTTCTACGAGCAGTATTCCGATGCCGACGCCCTTGCCGCGCATGGCCAGACTGACCACATGAAGGCGATGGGCGGGCAGCTCAAGGGGCTTCTCGCGGGCCGGCCGGTTATCGAGCGCTACACCCAGATTGCGGGCGTGAGCTAACCGCTGCTCCATTGCCCGTAGCGCCCGCGCCTTTCAGCCTCGGAAGACGTGGAACTACTGCAGGCGATCATCCTTGGAATTGTCCAGGGGCTGACCGAATTCATCCCCGTTTCCTCGAGCGGGCACCTCGTGTTGGTGCCCGCTTTTTTCGGCTGGGACGACCAGGGGCTGGCCTTCGATGTGGGCCTCCACGTGGGGACGATGGTGGCCGTTATCGGCTACTTCTGGCGTGACTGGTGGCGGATGGCCACTTCCGGGCTACAGGACCTCGGTTCAGGAGCGCTCGTGCGGCGGGAACCCGGCCGCGATACGCAGATGCTGTTGCTGCTGGTGGTTGGCACGGTGCCCGCGGGGGTCGTCGCGCTGCTGTTCGACGACTGGATTGAAGCAAACCTGCGCGAACCCTGGCTCGTGGCGATCGCGCTGGTTGTTGCGGGCACAGCAATGCTGGTCGCCGAACGGCTTGGGCGCATGGAACGGGGCGTGGACTCGATTGGGCTGCGGGATGTCGTCGTGATTGGGTTGGCCCAGGCGTGCGCGCTCTTCCCGGGTGTTTCGCGCTCCGGGGCGACCATTTCCGCGGGGCTGGTGCGAGGCTTGCGCCGGGATGATGCGGCACGGTTCGCGTTCCTGCTCGGCACCCCTGCATTTGCAGGTGCGGCGCTACTCAAGGTGTTCGACCTCGGCGGAGAGGATTCTCCCGATTTGGCGATGCTTGCCGTTGGGATGGTGACCTCGGGCATTGTCGGGTTGGCGGCGATCCACTACCTGCTGCGGTTCCTGCGGACGCGCACGCTTGTTCCCTTCGTCATCTATCGCTACGTTCTTGCAGCCTTCACACTCCTTGCTGTCGCCTTCGGAGGAATCTGAGCGGCCGCATCACGCACAACATCCTTCGAGAGGGAGGGGCAGGTGGCACTTCACGAATCACTATCGCTAGCCGGGCCGCCACGAAAGGTCGCCATCGTCACGGGCGGCAGCCGCGGGCTCGGGAAAGAAATGACGCGCAGCCTTGCGCTGGCGGGCGCGGATGTCTGCATCGCCAGCCGAACGGAATCGGAGCTGCAAGCTACCGCGAAGTGGCTGGAGGACCAGACGGGCCGGAAGCCGCTCGCCATCCCGACCAACGTCCAGGACCGTGCCCAGTGCGATGCGCTCATCGAACAGACCGTGGCGCACTTCGGTCGGCTTGACATCATGATGAATAACGCTGGCATCGGTGACCGCCGCGGGGCGGGGTCTCGCATCTGGGACCTCGAAGACGCGGACTGGCACGACACGCTAGAAGTGAACCTCCACAGCACGTTCTACTGCACACGAGCGGCATCGCGGGTCTTCCGCGAGCAAGGCGAAGGCGGCGCAATCGTCAACGTCGCCAGTGGCACAGCGCTGCGCATGAGCCCGCAGAGCATTGGATACGCGGCAGCCAAGGCCGGTGTGATTTCGCTGACGAAGAGCACGGCCGCGATGCTCATCGGCGAAGACATCCGCGTGAACTGCATCATCCCCGGCTACGTGGTGCAGGCTGCGCCCGACACGCAGGAACAGAAGGACACGATCGCGAGTCGCGGCCGCTTCAACACGATTGGCCGGCTGGGCGAAGCGTGGGAGCTTGGCCCGCTGGCGGTGTTCCTGTGCTCCGACGCATCACGCTACATAACGGCGGAGTGCTTCGTCATCGACGGCGGCGGCATCGCGGGCGGTATCGCACCCACTGGCTGGGCGCCATCGACGGAGGTGAGCAATGGCTGAGTGGCAACGTAGCGAAGGATTCGACCTGTCCGGAAAGCGAGCCCTGGTGGTTGGGTTCGCGAATCCCGCAGGACATGCCATTACTATCGCGCTTGCGGAAGCCGGGGCCGATGTTGCCGTCGCCTCCGCCACGATGGACGGCGATGAAGTGATGGCCGCAAAGCGCGCGGCCAAGGCCGTCACGAATCTCGGCAGGGCGTCGTATTCGCAGGGCTGGGATGTGACGCTGCCCACGAACGTGCAGGTGGGGCTGAAGCAACTCATCAAGGAGTTCGGCTGCCCCAACATTCTCGTGTACAACGCGGACGCTGTGATTGCGAAACCCATCACGAAGATTTCGGACTCCGAGTTCGCGCGCATCCAGGCGATCAACCAGAGTGGCGCGTTCTACTCGGCTCGTTCGTACTTGCGCGAGCTCCCGGAAGGAGAAACCGGACGGATCATCTTCGTTTCGAGCCTGCTCGGCGAACGAGGCATCGCCAACATGAGTGCCTACGGGACGGCGAAGAGCGGCGTAACCGGCCTCATGCACGCGCTTAGCCAGGAAGCCGGGCCGCGCGGCGTGACGGCAAACGTCATCTCTTCGGGGTGGATGGACTGGACGGAGGGCCGTGGCTCCGACGACCCGGGGCAGAATCTGCTGCTGCGATTCATCCCCTCGCGCCGATTTGGGACCGCCGACGATGTTGGTGCGCTCGCGGTGCTGCTGGCCTCCGATGCCTCCGGCTTCATCAACGGCCAGGTTCTGCACGTCGACGGCGGGGTGAGCCAGCACCTGTAGGAGTCGGGACCTTGGCGGCAGTACCACCGGCCGTTCGCATCCTCGACCAGCTGCGGATCCCGTACGAGTTGGTGCGGTTTGATGCGTCGATTCGTGATGCCGAGCGGGTGGCTGCCGAGTCTGGCAGGCCGCCGGAAATGGTGTACAAGACCATCGTCGTGGAGACGGACCCGCCGGGGCGGAAGCCCTACGTGGTGATGTTGCCGTCGCAGGCGACCATCGACCTGCGGGTGCTTGCCGCTTCGGTTGAGGTGAAGAAGCTGCGCATCGCCTCGCACGCCGACGCGGAGCGGCTCACGGGGCTGAAGGTGGGCGGCATC
>CAZDZP010000231.1:0-4423 GCA_964509855.1 uncultured Anaerolineaceae bacterium
CATGCAATCGCGCACGCAATCCAACAGCTGGGCATGGTTCGGCATCGCCGCCATGATCCTTGGCTACGTCGCCACCTGGTTCGTCGTCTTCCTCGTTTCCGAAGCTGACGCGAAGGCCGGTGGGTCCACCCTCATCGAAGCCCTGGAAGACGGCAATAATCAGCTCTTCTTCCGCATCACCACCGGCCTCGGCCTCGCCGCCGCGGCGTTCCTTGCCGTCTACGGCGCTGGCGTCCGCCGTGCCCTCCAGCGCGTTGTCCCGGAAGACAGCCTCGTGCCGAACGTCGCCTTCGCCGGCTTTGCCGCCGCCGCCATCCTGCTCGCCGCCGGGTTCATCCTCCGCGGCGTGCTCTTCGATAGCTCCGGCTACTACGGCGACGACCCCCGCGTTGCCTTCTACGTCCTCGGCACGGATGTCCCGCTCGCAGCGTGGGGCATGCTGGCCATCGCCAGCGGCGCTTCGGCATACGCGGCCTTCAGCCTCAAGGTGCTCCCGAAGTGGTTCGGCATCTTCAGCGGTGTTGTCACGGTGCTCATCGGCCTCATCTGGCTGACGGGCACGCCACCTCCCGGGAACATCCCAGCAGCCCCGTGGCTCATCGCCTCGTTCTTCGCCTACCGAAATCTCGGCATTGCCGCACCGGTTTCCGAAGAGAGCCAGTCCGCCGCCAGCTCCATGGAGCCAGCGCTGAGCTGAACCACCTCCGTGGTACCAAAGGGCCGCCGGCGGAATCTCCACCGGCGGCCTTCGAGTTGCCGAACGCTGCGGTCAGTGCGGCGTCTCGTCCGTTCACCCCGGGATCCGTTCCTGCCTGCCTGTCAGGGCGAGACGGCCAGGCGCGTCGCGAGCCGCTTCACCGTCTCGGCGAGTTCGGCCGGTTCGATAACGGCGACGGGGGCGGTGAGTGCGATGCGGGCAATGGTCAGGGCAAGCCGGTCGAGGTCCTCGCCGCGGAGC
Source organism: uncultured Anaerolineaceae bacterium (assembly GCA_964509855.1). Taxonomy (GTDB): domain Bacteria; phylum Chloroflexota; class Dehalococcoidia; order Tepidiformales; family Tepidiformaceae; genus CAZDZP01. The sequence goes on from CAZDZP010000231.1 coordinate 959, forward strand.
TGGACCAAACAGGAGTCCGCCTCAATCTGCGTTGCTGCCAATGCGGGCATAGACCTTCGCCCCGAGGTCCATCACTTCGCGCTGGCGCGGCGTAAGCCGGATGTCATCTCGAATCGATGGTCTTCCGCCACTGCTACGAATAGTCATACGTCCAGTGTAGAAACCCGCTGACTCGTTTTCCCTACCCGATACGCCCTATTCGGGATTTGGCGTTACCGGAAGCGCGCCGCTAGGTTCACGGGTCTGGGGGCAAGTGTGGAACACACCTTCGATCGTCACGGCGCCGTTCGCGGGCGATTCCGCGCCTCGGCCTGCGCCCGTAGCGGACCTCATGTCGATAGCAGCCCCGCGTGACCGGCGGTAGACATTTACTCCGATTTTCGTACGAACCGTTAGAATCACGCGATGACACCGTGCAGCGATACTAGGGGTAGGCGGGTTGTCGCGGCTCTGACGGCCTCCGTCGCCCTCCTTGCCTTTCTCCTCTCCACCTCGACCGGCGAGGCTGCACCACGGGGGCGCCAGGTCATCGTCTCCGCGCAGGGGTCCGGCGCACTGGACTTGCGCGGAATGAGCGGCGACGGCCGTTACGTCCTCTACGCTTACGAGGATGATGGGCGAACACAGCTCCGGCTCGTTGACAACGACTCGGGCGAGGACACCATCATCTCCGATCCGGGTGACGATGCCGATTCTGCCGTCATTGCCCCCGGCGGCGAGTCAGTCGCCTACATCGACTACGACGAGGAGGGCGCGCCTATCGGGCTTGTCCTCTACGATGTGGCGACTGACTCGCGCGACCGTTTTCCTCGTCCTGAGGAGGCAGGCGTCGAGCCGGTTGTCCTCGCAATTGTCGAGAACGGCACCGTGATAGTGCTCGTCGGTGGCGAAGATGCGACCGCGCCGCTTCTCACCGTCGATACCCAGTCGACGGAGGTCGAGCGTCTGGATATCTCGGCGCTTTGTCGCGAATTGGACGAACGCATCGAAGGATGTATGTCGACGGTGTTCGACCCTTCCATTTCCCGCAATGGTGACTGGGTCGCGTTCGGGGAAGAGCGCACCTGCCCGGACGACGAAGATGACGACTGTGAGCCAGCGGTCGGGCTATTTGTGTACTCCAGCGCTGATGGCTCCACCGTCGAGGTCGCCAGCCCAGGCGACGTCAGCCCCGGCATGAACCTCGACGTGACGGACAACGGCGCGTTCGTTCTGTTCGGTTGCTGGCTCATCGCTAGGGAGTCGGGCGATGCCGAGTGGGTCTCGGTCCGGCCATCGGGCTACGAGACCGAGGGCTGCACGCAAACAAGCATGACACCCGACGCCAAGTTCGTCGCCTTCAGCCCGTCCGGGGAACCCGACCCCGAGTCCGGCAGCGGGTCGTCGACAGACCGATCCATCTTCGTTCGCGATATGGATGCCGGCATAACCATCCTTGGCACGCTATCCACCGTCGACAATGTCCTCGTCGACTTTACCTACCAGCCCTTCCTGAGCGACGACGGCCGGCGGCTCGCCTTCCGTAGCTCCGCCACCAATCTGGTCGGCGACGACAAGGACATGGAGGACGACATCTTCGTGACAACGTGGTTCACCTACACGATCTTCGTCCCGGGTATCGCACGGGAATAGGTTCTGACCTACTCCGACGGCCGGTACCTCGACCGTGTGGATGTCGATTTCGAACCGATGAGCCGGGTGCTAGACTGAAGTGAGCAGCCAGAGCGCCTCCGAGCGCCGGACCTTTGTTGAGGACGGCGCTTTTTGTTTGGAGGCGAAGACTCATGACAGAAGAGACGACGATCTTGGAATGGCTCGAACGGCAGGACGCTACCTAGAACTCGAGCCCCATCTTTGCGAGTTCCTCTTCCAACGCAGCCCGTGTCACCAGCCCGGAACCGGAAATGGCGACATTGCCTTCGCGGTCGATGAAGAACGTTGTCGGCATGCCGCGGACGCGGTAGTGCTCGGCCACCTTGCCATCGCTATCCAGCACGGCCAGCAGTGTCGCGTCCAGGTCTTCCAGGAATCCCGCCGCAACCGCCTGGTCTTCCTGCAGGTTGATGAGCAGGAACACGACATCATCGCCCAACGCGTCCTGCGCCTCCTGGAAGTCGGGGATTTCCGCGCGGCACGGCCCGCACCAGCTTGCATACCAGTTCACCACGACAACCTTGCCCCGGTAGTCCGAAAGCCTGTGCACCGTCTCCCCATCGCGCGCGTCGACCAGTGCGAAGTCCGGCGCGGGTCCGCCGTCTTCCGGCCGGAAGGGATCGAGCACGCCGATGCGCACCTCGACTGTCTCGCCCGGCGTGTCGTCGCTATTGCCGCCGCGCATCGCGAATACGACAGCTGCAGCGCCGACCACCCCGAAGAGCGCCAGCATTCCGAAGGTCATCAGCGCCGAGTTGGACCGCGCTACTGTCGACATTGCCTGCCACCCCGCGTTGGATTCTTCATGCCTCCTATTGTCCCTTTACTGGGCCCTTCGTTGCACGCCGGGCCTTTACCCATCCCACACGCGTACACTCGCGACCGTGTTCCTCGGCATCGACATCGGCACATCCACGGTCAAAGCCGCGCTCTTCGACGTCGAGGGCGTCCAGGTGGCCGACGCCCGCGTCCCCGCGTTCTCCACGGGCGAATTCGACCCGCGCGATTGGTGGATCGCCGTTTGTGATGCGCTTGCGAAGCTCGACCTCTCCCGCGTCGAAGCTGTTGGCGTCTGCGGGCGCGGTGGCACCGGCGTCTTCCTCGACGCCTACGGCGAAGTCGCGTTCCCATCCTTCGATGACGACCGCGCCGCTGCTGAGCTTCGCGCGGTTCGGGACGCGCACACCGGCCTTTCGCCGCAGTCCCAGCGATTGTTGGCGAAGGCGAGCCACGCGGTCGCGACCGGGGCGGACATCGCGACCGCATTCGCCGCCAAGGACTACGCCATACACATGCTCACCGGCGCGCTCACCACCGACGCGGCCAGCGGCGGCACACATGGCAAACGACTGGCCCCCTTACTTCCCACCTCCGACCCGTGGTCGGCAGCGGGCACTGTCATGCAAAACGCGGCGGCCCTCACCGGGCTCCCCACAGGCGTTCCCGTCGCCGTTGGCTGGCACGATGGCGCGGCCGCGACTCTCGGGTCCGGCGCCGCAAAGGCGGGAGCATCGCCCATCACCCTCGGCACCACTGCCGTCTATCGCGTCGTCCTCGAAACCCTCCCCGACGGGCTACCGCGCTATTGGGACCTCACGCCCGGTCTCACGGTCACCGGCGGAGACATCGCCGCAGCCGGTCGCGCCTTCGCCTGGGCACAGGAATTGCTCCCCGGCGCTGACCCCGCCATCTCACCGCCCGGCGCGAACGGCCTCACCTTCCTCCCGCAGTTCGCCGGCCGTATCGCGCCGACCGTGAACCGCGCAGCCCTCGGTGCATGGCTCGGCCTCGACGGCACGCAGTCGTACCACG
>CAZDZP010000232.1:0-4381 GCA_964509855.1 uncultured Anaerolineaceae bacterium
CGCCCCAGTTGAGGCCCTTGCCGGTGATGATGCCGGATTCGTATTCGTGGGTGATTCGCTTGTACATGCCGAAGAGGTAGCCGACCTCGCGGGTGCCGACGCCGATGTCGCCCGCCGGTACGTCCCGGTATTCGCCGACGTTGTGCCAGAGTTCGAGCATGAAGGACTGGCAGAAGCGCATGATCTCGTCGTCTGGCTTGCCCTTGGGATCGAAGTCGGAGCCGCCCTTGCCGCCGCCGATGGGGCGGCCTGTGAGCGCGTTCTTGAAGATTTGTTCGAAGCCGAGGAACTTGATGATGCCGAGGTAGACGGAGGGGTGGAAGCGGAGCCCACCTTTGTAGGGGCCTAGGGCGCTGTTGAACTGCACGCGAAAGCCACGATTGACGTGGACCTCACCGGAGTCGTCCTGCCAGGGGACACGGAAAATGAGCTGCCGTTCGGGTTCGCAGATGCGTTCGATGATCTTGTGGGAGGCGAGTTCGGGGCGCTTGGCGATGACCGGGCCAAGTGATTCGAGCACTTCGCGCACAGCCTGGTGGAATTCGACTTCGCCGGGGTTCCGCTTCACCACCGCATCGAAAATGCCTTCCAGCCGTTCATCCATCGTGTTGTTCGTCATCGCGTCTCCCTTTGCCCTGGCTATCCATGTTACGGCGGTGTTTCTTGTCGTGGGCTGGAGCTATGGAAGTATCGGGAGGAGCGATGGTTTGGATAGGTGCGTGAGGGGCCGATACGGGCTGCACCGTGGAGGGAATCGGGTATGCTTCGGCGATGGCAGCCGAGCGAGAGTCCCCGCGGCGAACAAAGGCCGACGTGGTGTATGAGGCACTGCAAAACGCGATCATGTCCGGGATATACGAAGCGGACACGCACTTGCGACAGGAAGAAGTCGCGGAGCGGTTTGGCGTTTCGCAGACGCCGGTGCGCGAGGCATTTCGGCGGCTGGAGGCCGAGGGGCTGGTAGAGCATGCGGCGAACCGTGGCGTGATCGTGCGGGGGGTGCCGTGGACGCCACCCCCGCCGCCGCTGGAGTTGTTGGTGCGGCGCTGGTCGGAGCTGGTGGACGACCCTGACTCGGTACCGGGGAGCGATTGGCCTTAGCCCGCCTTCGGCGGGAGTGCTTAGTGCTGAGCGCTGAGTGCCCGCAGGCTACAGCGCGTGGCCTGCGCGTCTGGAGACGCGCGGCTACAAGGCAAGCGCTACGGGAGCGTGACCGCAATGGCCAGGGCGAGAACGGCGAGTGTGACGAGGGCAAGGATCACGAGGAGCGCGGTCAGGAAGGGGTTCGGCATGCGGCCGGGGGTGCGGTCGCGCCAAAGCATGTGCGCGCCGAATGCGGTGGCGGCAGCGAGCGGTATACCACTCACCCAGGGGTCTCGGATGGCGAGCGGAAAGGTAAGTATCGCGATGAGCAAACAGAACGGGATGAACCAGGTTGTTGGCCGGTCCATCCCGTTCTCCTATGACGCCTAGCGGTCGTGCTGTCGTTTCGAACGACGAACAAGCGAATCGTGCACGTCACGGGGATCCCGAAGGTCCCTGTAGCCACTAGAATCCGACCATGTCACCAGAAGGTCAAAGGCACAACCCGATCCTCCGAGTCAGCCGATCCGAAGCCAATATATTGCAATTTCTGACGGCGCCCGGGGCCGACGGAACACTCTCTCTGATGAATCTGCAGCACCCAAGAATCGGCTCGGTGTACGTAAGCACCGGTCGCAACACTAACGATGAGGCGCTGGCCGTTGGGACTGTGAACTTCGACGCTGTTGAAAGCCTTCGCGGGAAGAACTTGCTTCTACATCTTGGACTGATGGGTTATCGCTTGACAGATCAAGGGCGAGCGATCGCCTCAAATCTGGAGGATCATCTCAACGCCGACGATGTAATTGGCAACGCCCACGATCGACGCACCGATTCCGCCGCGACGACCTTGGCATCTCCGGAAATCGAGTTCCCGGATGGGACTTCGACATTAGAAAGGCTAAGACAACTGCAGGAACAGATTGCCGAGGTCGAACGCTCGTCTTCGGTTGCAGAGGGCATCATTGTCGATGTACTTGTTCTCAAAGGCTTGGACCTGGCAATCGCTGGAGTCGCAATGCTGGAGACAGGGTCAAGTGCCGTGGCCGAAGCTAAGGCTCTCATTGCTAAGGGGTGGGAGAGACTGTCAGCCGCAGCTCAAGCCATCGACTTGTTTCGGAGCAAACTCGGCGAGATCGCCAGTGTTGCTACGATTGTGTCAACTAGCATCCTGATTCTCGAAAAGCTTCTGTAGGCGTCCCTTCTGCGCTTGGACTAGGCGGCGCCGCCGACGCGTTTGCGTTTGCTGGCGACGTAGTCGACGAGGATGTATTCGCCTAGCTTGTCCGGCGTTGTGTAGAAAACGCGGCCCTTGTTGATGCGGGCGACCTGGTTCACGAATTCCTTCAGGTAGTAGTTGCGGTCGAGCATGAAGGTGTTGATGGTGATGCGCTTCTGGGTGCAGCGCTTCACTTCCTTCAGGGTTTCGCGAATGGTGACCGGGCTGGGCGGATAGGCGAAGTAGCTGCGGCCGTTTTCCAGATGCGCGGTGGGTTCGCCGTCGGAGATCATGATGATCTGGCGGGTGCCCTGGGTGTGCTTGGCAAGCAGCTTCTGGGCGATCATCAGGGCGTGGTGCATGTTCGTGCCCAGCACGGATTCGTCCCAGCGGACGTAGGGGAGCTCTTCCGCCTTGAGTTCGCGGGCGTAGGCGCTGAAGCCAACGATGTAGAGGCTATCGCGGGCGTACTGGGATGAGATGAGGTTGTTGAGTGCGAGCGCCACTTTCTTCGCCGACTGGAAGGAGCCGCGCAACGCCATGGACCACGAAAGGTCAAGCATGATGACGGTGGCGGTCTGCGACAGCATTTCGGTGCGGTTGATCTCGAAGTCGTCGGGCTTGAGGACGATGGGGAGGCCCGGGCCCTCGCGGTACATCGAATTCATGATGGTCTTCTGGATGTCGAGGTGGAGCGGGTCGCCGAACTCGTAGATCTTGGTGGTGTCGGTGCGTTCGCCACCGGCGCCGCCGTCACGAATTTCGTGCTTGCCAGACATGCTCTTCTTGAGCTGCGCGTAGATCTCGACGAGCGCACGCTGGCCGATCTTGCGGGTGCCGCGCGGCGTGAGTTCCCAGTTCTGGCCCTTCTTCCGCATGTAGCCAGCTTCTTCGAGGATCTCCATGAACTTGCGGAGTTGCTCGATCGCTTCGCGGGCTTCGGGGCCGAGCAGGTCTTCGAGCTTGTCGACGTCGATGTCGTCCATGTCGCCGCCGTACTGGGTGCGTTCGAGCTGGCGTTCGACCTCGTCGATGGACTGCATCTGGTCCATGAGCTGCATGGCGGATTCGAGGTCGATGGATTCGTCGCCACGAAAGGGGTACTGGTTACGCAGGTCGCGCATGGGGTGGAGATACTCGAGGTTCTGGGCCAACTCGCTCATGGCCTGCTGGAGACCCGGGTCACCGATCTTGTCGGAGAGGAGTTCCTGGAGCTGCTGGCGGAGGTCGCCGGGGAGTGAGTCGAGCAGGGACTGCATCTGGCCCATTTGGTGCTGCATCTGGGCGACGAGTTCGTCGAGCGATTGGGGCGGGTTGTCGCCGAAGAGGTCGCCGTACTGCTCCATGAACTGGTCGAAGTTGGGCTCGTTGCCGGCCATGCGGTCCTGCAGCATCTGGTTCAGGTCCTGGACCATGTCCTTCATGCGCTGCATGTCTTCGGGCGACATGTTGGCGATCTGCTGGTACATGTCCTTGAAGAAGGTGTCCATCATGGCCTTCTTCATGGATTCGAGGAGTTCGTTGAAGCGCGCCTGGGCTTCGGGGTCCATGAACTCGTAGTTCTGGAGCTCCTTCACCTGTCCGGCGACGTCTTCGGGGAGGTTCTGGAGGAACTCCTGCTTCTTGTTGGCGATGTTGCGGAGCATGTCGGCGAATTCGCTGTCGGAGGGTGCGCCACCCTGCTCGCCCGACTGGGACGACTGCTGGCCGGGCTGTTGCTGGCCGCCCTGCCCGGAGGGCGACTGCTGCCCGCGCTGACCCGAGGGTGACTGGCTGCCCTGCTGGCCGGAGGGCGATTGCTGGCCGGACGGCGATTGTTGGCCTTGCTCGCCGGGCTGGCCCTGTTCGCCGGATTCGCCGGGTTCACCTTGTTCGCCCGGTTGCCCCTGGGAGGGGTCGCCGTTCTGCGGCTGCTGGTTGCCGTTGACTTCGTCGAGGCGGCGGTCGATGGTGCCGCGTTCCATATTGAGGATCTCGTCGAGCTGTTGGCGCAGGTTGTCGAAAATGGAGGACAGGTCGAATTTATCGAGCTGGTCGCGGCGCTGCTGGCGGAGCTGCTGGAGCAGGTCGCGCAGGCCC
>CAZDZP010000233.1:0-4374 GCA_964509855.1 uncultured Anaerolineaceae bacterium
AAGGAGTCGCTGATGTCGATGAATTCGAGGCCGTAGCGAAGGTCGGGGCGGTCTATGCCGTAGCGCTCCATGCAATCGTTGAAGTCGAGCCGGGGGAATGGCGTTTCCACGACTTCGCCCTTACCGAACTCGCGAGCGAGGCCGAGGTAGAGCTCTTCCACAAGGCCCATCACGTCGTCTTCGTCCACGAAGGACATCTCGAGGTCGAGCTGGGTGTGCTCGGCGACGCGGTTGGCGCGGAAGTCTTCATCGCGGTAGCAGCGAGCGAGCTGGAAGTACTTTTCGAAGCCCGCCACCATCAGCAGTTCCTTCATGATCTGCGGCGACTGGGGGAGCGCGAAGAAGCTCCCCGGCTGCAAGCGCGAGGGGACGAGGAAGTCCCGCGCGCCTTCGGGCGTGGACTTGATAAGCGTCGGCGTTTCGATTTCGAGAAAGTCGCGTTCGTAGAGAAAGTTGCGAATGTAGCGGACAAGGTCATGCCGCAACCGGATGAGCGAGCCCACCTCGGGACGGCGAAGGTCGACGTAGCGATACTTGAGGCGCAGCTGCTCATCGACGTCCGAAGGCTCGTTGACGAAGAAGGGAGGGGTCAGCGATTCGTTGAGGACACGGCACGCCGCCGGAACGACCTCGATGGCGCCTGTTTCCATGTTGGGGTTCACGGTCTCGGCGGTTCGCTCGCGCACCTCGCCTTCGACTTCCAGTACCCATTCGGAGCGGACGCGATGGGCCGCTTCGTGTGCCGCCGCGTTATCCGGGGAGAACACGAGTTGCACGATGCCGTGGGAATCGCGGAGGTCGATGAAGATGAGACCGCCGTGGTCTCGGCGGCGGTGAACCCAGCCGGCCAGGCGAACGGTTTTGCCTGCGTCGCTGGCGCGCAGGTCGCCACAATAGGTGTCCTTGAGCATGGGGGAAGCGTAGCGCAGGCAGGGAGAGCAGACTAGGAATCGCCGGGGGGCAGTGCGGCGAGCACTTCTTCTTCGAAAACGCGCTGGAGTTCTTCGCCCATGCGGCTCTGAAAAGTGGCGTAGGCCTTCACCAGCGCCTCGCCGTAGGGAGTGAGCGTTGTCTGCCCGCCGCCGGCGCCGCCAACTTCCGAAGCGACCAGCGACGCCCCGATGTTCTGCTCGAGTTCCTTCACCTTGCCCCACGCCCGGCGATAGGAGAGGTTCAGCCGCTGCGCGGCCTGGGCAAGCGACCCCGTCTCCGATACCAGTGTGAGTAGACGCAGGCGATAGTCCGACATCACGAGTTGGCCATCGGCTTCAACCCAGAGCTTCTGCTGCGGAATGAGCGGCTTCACAGGAGCAGGGTACAACGAGCCGAAGCGGCGGTCAGGAGGAGCCGGGCATCACAACGCGGGCGAGATCAGGCTCCACCACTGCGACCCGTTCACTGGCGGCAACGAAGGCGCGGAGTCCACGGGTGAGCGCGTCCAGTTCGGCCTGGCTCATCTCTACGAGGATGCGCTTGGTGAACAGGTCGCCGCCTTGCTCCATCTTGCTGTAGGTCTCTTCGCCCGCCTGCGTGAGGAAGTTGCGAACGAGGCGGCGGTCGTTTGGGTCATCGTCTCGACGGACGAAGCCCAGCCGCACGAGGCGGTCGACGATGCCGGAAATCGTGGGAGGAGTGACGGCGAGTCGCGAGGCGAGCTCTCCGGCGGTAACGCCCGGATTTTCGCGCAGCAGCAGCATCAGCCGCAGCTGTGCAGTGGTGAGCCCGATTTCCGCCCACGCGCGAAAGCGGAAGGGATCGAAGATCGCCATCGACTCGGCGAAGCCCTTGAGGGCCTGTTCGACGGCTTCTTTTTTTTCCGGCACGAGGGTTACGGTTGCGGCTTCTTCCACGCGACAAGCCTAGCAAGCGCGGATGATGCCGGGAAGCAGAGCCTGACCGCATGGCGGTGGCACCGCGAAACCCACGGACATGGGAAACTGGAGCCATGGCTTTGGACCTCAACCCGGGGACAGCGGCACTCGGCAACCCCCGGCTCATCAACGCGATCGTGGAGGAAATGGCGGGCGGAGCCATCCCTTTCGAGCGATTCATGGAGTTGGCGCTCTACCATCCCGAACACGGCTACTACCGGAAACCGGGACGCATCGGCCCTGACGGCGACTTCCTCACAAGCCCGCGCATCCATCCGATGTTCGGCTGGGCGGTTGCCGCATGGTGTTATGACACGTGGCAGCGCATGGACAAGCCGCACCCGTTCGCGATCTTCGAGCCGGGCGCGGGTGAGGGCCGCCTGGCAGCGGCGATCCTCGACTGGGCAGAGGGCCGGGATGCGGAGTTCGCGTCCGCAATCCGGTACGTCGCAATCGAACAGGGTAGCCGGGGAAACGACCCTCGCGTGGTGTGGGCGGCCGCCTCCCTTTCCCCAGCGCCCAACGGGATCGTCATCAGCAACGAGTTCTTCGACGCGTTGCCGGTGCGACTCTTCCAGGGGACGGAACGCGGGCCGCAAGAAATCCATGTGCGCTGGACCGGCAAAGAGTTCGAAGAGGCGAAGGGGCCGATTCACATTCTCGACGGCGCGCCGACCGAAGGCCGGTTCGAAGCGAGCGGCCGGGTCTTTCCCGCGATGGTGAGCATGGCGCAACTCGTGGAGCGCGGCGCGGTGCTGACCTTCGACTACGGCTACCCGCGGGAGGAGCTGTGGGCTTCGTGGCGAACGATGGGGACGCTGCTCTGCTTCTACCGCCACACAGCCCACGAGAACCCCTACATCCACGTCGGGGAGCAGGATATGACCGTGCACGTCGACTTCGACGAACTTGAAGCAGCACTGGCTTCCGAAGGCTACGAGACTTTCGGACCGGTGCGGCAATCGGCGTTCCTGTGGGCGCTTGGGGCGCCGCAACTGGTGGAGCAGGCGCGCGACGACATGAGCGAGTACTTTGCACGCCGCCGCGCACTGGAGCAGCTCGCGGACGGCGCGGGGCTTGGACGGGTCAATGTCCTGGCAGGCTACAAGGGGATGGAAGGCGTCCCCGCAGGATTTGAGGAAGACAATGCCGGATAGCGAATTTCCCCCACGGCCCGAGCTGCCAGAGCGCGACGAGCCCTTTGCCCCGGGCGACACGGCACACGACTTCACGCTACCCGCGGTCAATACCGACGCTGAGGTTTTCACGCTGACGCTGAGCGAGACCCTGGGCGAAAGCCGGGGGCTACTCGTGTTCTACCAGGACGATGGCATGCCGATTTGCACGAGCGAACTGAAAGCGTTCGCCCAGGAGCATGACTTGCTCACGAAGGCTGGGATTGTGGTTGTCGGCGTCAACACGAACGGCATCGGCTCGCACCAGCGATTCCAGGAGCGAGACCGGTTCCCGTTCCCACTAACGAGCGATTTTCACGGCGATGTGGTGAAGGCGTACGGAATGTGGGACCCGGATGAAGACAAGTCCAAGCGCGGGGTGGTCGCAGTAGGGCCAGACCTGGAAGTGATCTTCGTGGAGCCGCACTTCAACCCCGGCGCGATTTCTGCATTCGAAGGCATCTTCAAGGCCCTGGGCCTAGCCTGATCGGTGGCATTGAGTAGCGAACCCGCGGGGCGCTACGATCGAACAATGGACACCTATTCGCCGACGGTGATCGAGCACTTCGAGCGTCCCCGCAATTCCGGGGAACTTTCGGAGCCAGACGGCGAGGCAACGCGATCAAACCCCGCGATGCGGGTGCGCATGATGCTGCGCATTGAAGACGACCACGTCACCGACGTGCGCTGGCAGACCAAGGGATGCCCGGCCTCCATCGCGTCCAGCTCGTTCGGAAGCGAACTTGTGAAGGGTTGGACGCTCGACCAGGTGGATGCGATGACGAAGACCACCATTGCAGACGCGATCGGGGGTTTGCCAGATTCGAAGATGCACTGCAGTGCGCTGGCGGCGGACGTGTTGCGCGCCGCAGTAGCCGACTACCGGGCACGGCGCTCCGCCGAGTGAGCGCGCAGCGCTCGGTGTGACTTAACGGCGATTTTGCGTATTATCCGGTCGGCGCCGAGGCGCCCACCAACGTTTTTTCGGAGTCCCGATGCTCGAGTTTCTCCCGTTCATGATGAGCACGCTGGCGTTTGGGGTGATGTCGCTGGTCATCTTCCTCGGCCTAAGCATCGTCGTTTCCATCCCGATTTTCGCCACACGTGGCCGCACCCAGGCGGTCTGGTTCGGGGTTATCTCGATCTTCATGCTCGCCGTCGGTGTCGCGCTCCTGGTGCTGACCATTCTCCATGGCCGAGGCGATATCTCGATTTAGCCGCGGCTGGCCCCACGACCTATGAGCCCGCAGGAATGCGGGCTTTCTCGTGTTCGGCGATGGTGGTGGTGGGCTCTACAACAAGCGGCGGATGGGCTTGCGACCCGGGCG
>CAZDZP010000234.1:0-4361 GCA_964509855.1 uncultured Anaerolineaceae bacterium
GCTCCTCGTCCGGCGGGATGTGCTGCTTGCGGTACACGCCGAGCACGTCGCCGCACTTCGCCAGCACCTGCGTGACGAACGGCTTTCCCTCCGCGTTCGTCTCAGCGATCCCAAAGAGTGCGGCCACGCCCTTTTCCGCGCTCGCCAGCACCATCGAATCCACGAGTCCTGAGTCGATTGCTACCGCCTTCTCCGGCTGCACGCGCGGGTCGATGTATCCAGTCAGCGACATCTCCGGGAACACGGCGAGTTCGCAACCCTGTCGCGCGGCATAGTCCAACAGGAGAGCGTGCGCCCGCAGCGAGGCCGCCGCGTAGCCCGGGTAGCACTGCATCGCCGCCAGCAAAACACGCATGGCCCCAGTCTATCGCCCACTTCTCGCCATCGACGCAGGGAAACCCGGCCACGAATTGTGGAACCCTTGGCCGTAGCTCACTGCATGGGGATAAACGCCAATGGTCTGTGTAATCTCGTCAATCGAAAGACTCCTGCCATGCATGAATGCCCGTGGTGCGGCCGCAAGAACCTCAATGTCTACGCCTATTGTCAGGGCTGTGGCCGCGGCTTCGGCGGGCCCGGCGAAGTCGCGCCCGAACACATGCTCACTGCCGAACACCTCGGAGACTGGCTTGCCGGTGGCCTCCCGGGCACGGTGAAGGAAACCCCCGCGTTCTGGCCCGTGGCTTCGGCGCTGTGTGCACTCGCCCTCGGCGGAGCCCTGTTGTGGGCGACCGCGGAAAACAGCCATCCCTTCGCAAACCCCTTCCTCGGCGTCGTCATCGCAATGACCGCGCTCGTCCTCGGTAGCTGGTGGGTCTCGCGTCGCGTTGTTGAACGCGGCGCAAACGCAGGCGCCCCGAAGCTGGCGAAGCGCTACACCCAGGTGCTCCGCGTCACCCTCCCCGCTGGCAGCGACGCGAAGGAAGCCGCCGCGGACTACGCCCCGAAAGTTGCCGCCGCGAGGCTTTCCGGGCTGATGCGCGTCACCGCCGTCGGCACCGAACCCGCCTCCGAGCTCCCGATCGTCACCCTCGGCCTATCCTGGGGCGACGAGTCAGCGATGGCCACCGAAGACAAAGTTGTTGAGCTACTCCAGTCCTTCGCCGGCGACGAAGCCACCGTCCACGCCTTCCCGCGTCAGCAAGTGGCCGTGGTTGACCCGCCGCGCGTACGCATGGGCTTTGGCGCCCTTGCCACCTTCACCTCTGCCCTGTTGCTCGGAGGCGTATTGCTTTCCGCCACCTACGCGGGGATGAGCGGCACTGGCGGCGGCGGGGGACCGGTCGCGCCGCCAGTCGGCTTCGATGGCACCATCATCGCGCGCAACATCGCCTGGGTGCAGACCCGCTTCGAAGCGCCCCCGGCCACGGAAATCACCATCCGCGTCGACAACCGCGATGCCGGCGTGCCCCACAACATCGCCTTCTACCAGGCCGACACCCCCACAGGCCCCTTCCTCACCGGCTGCACCGCCGGTTGCACCACGGACGAAGCTCGAACGGAACTGGAGGCCGGCCCCGTTATCCAGGAGCTCACCTTCATCACGCCCGGGCCGGGCACCTACGCTTATATGTGCGAAATCCACCCCAACACCATGACCGGCGTCATGGTCGTCGCCGAAGGCGCCGACATTCCCGGCGCGCAATAACGAGCCTTCCTACTGGCCCCCCGCCGAAGGCGTCGCGTTCGCGGTGCCTTCCGTCTCTTCTGTTGGCTCACCCTCGGGCGAATCCCCCGGCAGCCCTTCGGCCAGCGTGCGGATTACCTCCGTGGTCACATCGAAGCCGGGCCCGGCGCCTTGCTCGCCCGGCATGATGCCCCGGTCCGCGCGCACGGCGTCGTAGCGCCCGGTGGTCTCCCACTGCAGCAGTCCGCCTTCGCCGACGCGCGCGGTGTGAGGCTCCGCCGGCGCCGCCCACACGAAGCGCCCGAACTCCTCGGGGTAGTACTCCGGCACTTCGGCCAGCGTGAGGAAGAGCACATACGTCTCCTCCTCGTCCGCTTTCAGCACCTGATAGACAACCTCGCTCGGTTCGGAGTCGTCGTCCGGGTAGCGGGCGACATTTGCCGTGCTCACCACGTTGATGACATCGCCCGGCTCCAGGTCACCCTTGAGCGAGTCGCGCAGCACATAGGTGCGAAGGATCTCTGTGATCACGTGGCGGTCTTGCGGGTCGGAACCCTCCTCGGCTTCCACATCCACTTCCATCGTTTGTTCAGCCACGAGCTCAGCCACAACAACGACGTCGCTGGCTTCCAGCAGTTCGGGCAAGGAGAAGTAGGCGGGCCACTGCGAAAGGTCGGCGCCGCCATCGTCATCGGAGTCCCCGCAGCCCGCCAGCGCCAGGGCGAAGACCGCAAGACTCGCGAACAAAAGGGTGGTTCGTTTTGGCAACATCGTTCGTTTATACGTCCCGCGCTCCCTACGGGTGACTGCGGCGGAAACGTCCACCGCCGGGGGCTTTACACGCGTATGTGAAACGCTTCATGGTTACGCTATCGCGGGAAACGATAGAACTATGCGGATTTGGGCATGCACGTCATCATTCGCGACGCGCGGGAAGAAGACCTCCCCGCCATCAACGCGATTTACAACCAAGAGATCCTCCACGGCACTGCCACCTGGGACGAAGAGCCCTGGACCGACGAGGCGCGCCTCGAGTGGTTCGCCAAACTGGGCGACCCCTCGACCCCGGTTCTCGTCGCCGAAATCAACGGTGAAGTAGGCGGCTTCGCTTACCTTTCCTGGTACCGCCCCAAGACCGGCTACCGTTTCACCCGCGAAGACACCATCTATATGGACGAACGCATGCGCGGGCGCGGCCTCGCGACACCGCTTCTCTCCGCGCTCGTGCAGCAGGCGCGTATGTCCGGCATGCACCTGCTCATCGCTGTCATCACGGCCGAGAACGCCGCCAGCATCCGACTGCACGAAAAGCTAGGGTTCCGCGTCACCGGCGAAAAGAAGGAATGCGGGTTCAAGTTCGGCCGCTGGCTCGACGTCGTCGAAATGACCCTGCGCCTCGACTAAGCGACAACAACACTGCCGACGTTGCCAATGCCGTGGAGACCAGCATTGCAAGGCGATGACTTGAGTCGTCGGCCGCCCGTGAATGCGGAATGTTTCCGGTACCGGTCGCTGGCGGATACGGCTCACTCGCCGGGACGACGAAGTGAAGACCGAGTGCAGCGCCGCCGTTGAGCAGCGCTGCCCCACTGTCATCGGGGGTTAGCCCGCCAACCAGTCGATGGGCCTCATACCCTTCGGCTCCCCGGCGCACGCCAACAAGTAGGACATTCGCGGGCACTGCCGATGCTGATTCGCCTATCACCACGATGGCGCAGCTTTCGCAGTCCTGGCTCGCATTCCGCGCTATCGTTCGAACCGTAGATTCGGACGGCGCGAGGTTGCCGAGGAACTCCGCAAGCAGGTCCTCTAGCGTTTGGCGGCCCACGACGCCCGGCTGCGACTGCAATCGACCAACGTGGTAGCCCCTCACTACAGTTCCGTCTGGAATGTCTTGGCAGACCTCGGCAGGAAAAACGGGATCGACGGGGCAGGTGACTTGCGACTCAGCGAAGAGATCGGCGAGGTCACCGACACGGTTTTCGCGCACAAGGATGGCGATATCGTGGCTGAACGAAAGCAAGTCGGCAGGAATCGCCCCGTCCGCGCTCGCCGCACGTGGTGCGAGGGACCCAGGGGTCGTGCTCAGCATAGCTAACACGAAGACCGTCGCCAACGTTCCGCGCGCCACTGAGCTCCGCATCATCAGACCTCCTATGGCGCCTGGTTCGGCTGCAAGCCAAACGAATGAATCAGCTTTCCGTAGCCCATGTAGCTCACCACGGCCCAGCCAATCTCCAGGATCTGCTCTTCGGTGTAGAACTCCAGCATCTCTTCGAACAGTTCGGTATCAATGTGCGCGTGGTCCACGTACAGCCGTTCGGCATAGTGGAATGCTGACTTCTCAGCCGGGCTGAAGTCGCTGTCCACCCACGTGCGAATCTTCGCTACAGTCTCTTCTTCGAGCTTGTCACCTTCCCCTGACAGGGGAATACGGGCGGCCTGTCAGAAGTCGCACGCGTTGAGCTGCGCTATCCGCAGCCGCACCATTTCCTTCAGCCGCGCCGGCACCGCGCCATCGCGGATGATGTTCCGGTACCACTGGTTCCACGCTTCGAACAGCTTCGAGTTGTGCGCGAACACGCGCGTGAAGGGGTCCTTGCGGGCCAGGAAGGTCTCGGAGACTTCGTGGTCTTCGGCAAGTCGCAGCCGCGGCGGGGGAGGTGTGTTTCCGTTTGATTGGCTCATGGGCGGATCATAGCAGCGCTTTGCCGCCCCGGTGCGATACGCTTTC
>CAZDZP010000235.1:0-4336 GCA_964509855.1 uncultured Anaerolineaceae bacterium
GACACGGGAAAGGGCCGCTCAGTTGAGCGGCCCTTTCGGCGCAATGCGAGGGGTGGATTAGAACACTCCGAACCCTGGGCCTGAGCCCTCCTGGGTTGGCTCTGGAGCCGCGAAGGTGGGCGTGGGTGTGGGCGGCGCTATCGGGATGCGCGTTGGCGTGGGCGTTGGCGGCACGGGCGTGGCCGTCGGCTGGATCCACGGGGTTGCCGTGGGTGTCGCTGTTGGCGTGAAGGTGGGCGTGGCTGTTGGGGGCGGTGCGCTGGGTGAGCTGCCGCCGCCGGAGTTGCTGCCTCCGCCACCAGGGTTGCCACCGGAGCTGACCGGGGTATTGGTCGCGCCTGGTTCGGGCGTGGCGGTTGGCTCGGGCGTGGGTGTGGCCGTTGGCGTTGGAGTCGGAATAGTGCGGTCCGGGCGAACGTTGAAGTCGATCCAGGATTCCGGGTCGGCGGGGACGAAGTCCCAACGGAGTTCGAAGTGCAGCATTGCGTGGCCCCAGCGGGTGGTGCCGCCGGAGCGCGCAATGATGGTTTCGCCAGCCACCACTTCGTCGTTCAGCTTGACCAGGGTCTCGCCGATGTGGGCGTAGACGGTGGTCCATTTTGAGGCGCCGCACTTCACAACCATGTAGTCGGAATGCGTGGGGGAGTTGGTGATTGCGGCTACCCAGCCATCGCAGGCGGCGAAAATGGGGGCGTTGGGCTGAGAGTCGAGCAGGAAGTCGATGCCACCGTGGTAGAGGCCTTCGCCGCGTTCAACGCCGAAGCGGTCGCCGATGCTGTCCCAGTCGGTAAGCGGCGCGACGAATCGGACGGTTTCCTCGTCGACGTCTTCTTCCACGACGTCGCTCACGGTTTCGCTGTTTCCCGAAGTCTGGCGTCGAGTATCGATGCGTGGCACGGCGCCTTCCGGCGGGAGGGGGCCGTCCGGCGTGGCGGTCGCGTCAGCGTTGGTGTTCGTTCCACCGCTGCCGGAGGTGTTCGCCGGGGTGTTGCCGGGCTGAAGCGGTCGGCTGTCGACGGTGACGGTTGGCGCCTCGGCGGTCGCGTCTGGGTCGCTGCTATCGCCGCCGCCACAGGCAACGAGCAGTGCTCCGCCGAGGAAGAGGGTCGATGTGAGCGTGAGGAGAATTCGAGGTGCCACGAGATGATCTTCGGCTGCAAACGGGCACATCGACAGGGGTGGCGGGAAAGTTTGGTGCGAGGGTAAAGGCGCGGGGAGCCCGCCGTTGGATGGGCTGGCTCCTCAGCGCGTGAGGGCGGTCTCGCCGGAGATGCGGGAGAGCTTGTGGGGGTTGCGAATCGCGTAGATGCGCGTGACCCGACCCTCGTCAATCGCGACGGTGAGCACCGTATCGGCCTCGCCCAGGACCTGGAGTACGAGAGCAGGCGCGCCGTTGATCGAAATCGTCGTTGCCGTAAGGGTACCAAGTTGCCGGCCGAATCCGGCGAGCAGGGCGGCGACTTTCGTCGCGCCGTGGATAGGCTGGCGAAATGCCACGGCCACGCCTCCGCCGTCGGCAATCATCACGACGTCTGGTGCGAGCACCTCCAGCAGGGAATCCACCTCGCCGGTGCGCGCTGCGTCGACGAATCGTTCGAGCACCTGGCGCTGCGTGGCGTTATCCACCTGCATGCGTGGCCGCCGCATGGCGACGTGTTGGCGGGCCCGGTGTGCGATCTGTCTCACCGCCACGGGCGACTTGTCCACGGTGGCCGCAATCTCTTCGTAGGGTGTGTCGAAGACTTCGCGCAACACGAAGACGGCGCGTTCGATCGGCGTGAGCGTTTCCAACACGACGAGCATTGCGATCGAGACGCTTTCTGCGAGCTCGATGTCTTCCGAGACGTTTGGTGTGGTGAGGAGTGGCTCCGGTAGCCACTCCCCCACATAGGTCTCTCGCCGCCGGGCGAGTGTGCGCAACCTGTTCAGCGCCTGCCGGGTGACGATGCGCACCAGGTAGGCGCGCGGGTCGTGAACCTCCGACTGGTCGACTCCCGCCCAACGCAGCCAGGTTTCCTGCACGGCGTCTTCGGCATCGACCGCCGAGCCAAGCATTTCGTAGGCGACGGTGAAGAGCAGCGCCCGGTGCGTGATGAAGGGGTCTTCGATCATGCCGTTGAGGCTACCCTACCGGTCGGCGTTGCGAGCGGCTTGAGTCCGCAGGCCTCGGCGAAGCCCTGCGATTCGATGCCCAGCGCGGAGTTGGCCCTTCCCACCATGTTCGCGGCCGCAATGAAGGCGGTGAGTTCAACCATTGCGGGGGCGCCGAGCTGTTGCAACAGCCGTTCCGCAAGTTCGTCCGTCACCCGTGCAGGGGTAACCGTCATTGCTTCGGCGTAGTCCATCACGTCGCGTTCGAGCGGCGTAAAGAGTTCGGATTCGCGCCAGCGCGGCACTTCGCGGGCCTTGGCCAGGTCGAGCTTCTTGTTGCGGGCTTCGAAGTAGCCGAAGTCCAGGCAGAAGCTGCAACCAACCATCGACACGGTCGCCATGTGGGCGAAGGACTTGAGCTGGGTGTCGCACTCGTGCCACTTGTCGGTCTTGCCAAAGAACCCGAAGAAGGCCTTGAGCACGGGGACGTTGTGCCACATGACACCGAGTGAATCGGGCACCTGGCCAAGCTTCTTCTTGCTGTATCGTTTCGCGACTATCCCAAAGATGCCGGTGATCTCGGCCTGTGGTACGCGCATCGTGGCGGTCATGTCCAATCCTCCTCGTGTTTTCGCTGTCGGGCATAGAGACACCGCGCGCGGCGGGTTTGTGACAGGTCGAGGAATGCGAAAGGACAATTTGAAGCGTGTCGCAGGGGGTGGAGACCGGGCCGGCCCCACCCCCTGCATTGAACCTAGCGCCCTTCGAAGACGGGCTGGCGCTTTTCGAAGAAAGCCTTGCGCGCTTCCTGGGCGTCCTGGCTGCTGAAGGCGCGGCGGATGTTCAGCAGTTCGTAGCGCAGATGCATTTCGAGGTCGATGGCGGTGGTCGCCTTCACCAGGCCGCGCTTGCTGAGGCGGGCGGTGATGGGGGAGCGCTCGGCGATGAACTGGCAGTATTCGGCGAGGCGGCCCGCGAGTGCGGCGTCGTCCACCACTTCGCCGGCCATGCCGATGCGGTGGGCTTCTTCGCCGTCCACCGTGCGGTTTTCCAACAGGAAGCGCATGGCGCCTTCGTAGCCGATGAGCTGGCTGAGGGTGAAGGTCATGCCGCCGTCGGGCGAGCCGCCGATGCGCGGATAGCCAGCCATGAGGCGTGCGCCGCGGCCGATGATGCGGATGTCGGCGGCGAGCGCGAGCGAAAGGCCGGCGCCCACGGCCACACCGTTGATGCCGGCGATGATGGGCTTGTCGCAGCCGACGCGGAGGTCGAGCAGGAAGCGGCTGACCCAGCCGAGGTCGTCGAGTTGCTGGTCCATGGCCGAAAGGGGCGAGGCGCCTTCGCCGCTGCCGCTGAGGTCGAGCCCGGCGCAGAAGCTGTCGCCGGTGCCGGTGAGGGCGATGACCCAGACGGAGTCGTCGCTGGCGGCTTCGTTGACGGCGTTGACGATGCCCCAGGCGAGCTCTTCGTTGAGCGCATTCTTCTTTTCGGGGCGGTTGAGGGTGATGGTGCGGACGTGGCCGTCGTTGGCGATTGAGACGACGCTCATGGGGTGACTCCTAAGTTTGTAGTGACCGGGGAAGTATGGGGCGCGAGGGGGAGATTCGCCACCCTGCAGGGCCACGTCACGGCGACGAGATAGTTCGCGTGTGGGGACAACGCGAAAGGGGAGCCCCGGTGGGCTCCCCTTCTGCGGGATTGGGGTTCGGATTGCTTAGGCGATCAGTTCCGCCGGGGTGATCTTCTCTTCCGCCAGGATGTCCGAGGCGTAGGTGATCTTGCCGGAGTTCTTCTTCGGATCGCCGTGGACGAGGAAGAGGCAGGCTTCGGCCATGTTCTCCACCGGGACCGCCGAATCCTTGTTGTCGTCGTTGATGAGCTTGTGCAGCAGCACGCCGGGAGTGGCGATGAGGCCGGGGGAGATGACGTTCACGCCGATGTTGTCGGCGTAGGTTTCAGCGGCGAGGCCGGTGGTGAAGCGTTCCAGCGCGGCCTTGCACATGCCGTAGACGGCGCCGCCAACGCGGCCGCCATCGAGTGCCGGGTGCAGCGCGGCGTGACTGGAGATGTTGAGGATCCAGCCGCTCTTCCGTTCGCGCATGGAAGGCAGCACGAGCTGGGCGAGGTGGAAGGGGCCGTAGACCTGCACTTCCATCATCAGCTTGAAGCGCTTTTCCGGGAACGAATCGACGGGGATGAAGTAGGTGATGGCGGCGTTGTTCACGAGGATATCGACCGGCCCGAA
>CAZDZP010000236.1:0-4333 GCA_964509855.1 uncultured Anaerolineaceae bacterium
CTGTATCGCCGTGACGCCGGTCGCGAACTCAGCTTGCGAGATGGCCTCGCCCCCGATACGTATCCGTTCCGTGTACGAGTTGAGATGCGGACTGGTGAAGAGGGAGGTGTTCGCCGAACCGTGGCGCAGCATCGCTTCGATCATCCCGGCGGTGGAGCCTTTGCCCTTGGAGCCGGTGATGTGAATGGTGTTGCGGCCAGCCTGCGGGGTGTTGAGCCGCCCCAACAGAGAGCGCATTGACGCGAGACTCATGGTTGGGTCCGCGGACGCCTGGAAGCCGCGTTCCATATCGGTAAACGACATGAGGTACTCGATGGCTTCTTCATAGTTCACGAAGCCATTGTAGGGCGAGCGTCTCTACGTTTGGGCGGGTGCCGGGCGAATGGGGACCGCGAATTCGACGACGTGCCGCACTGGCGTGAGGCCCTTGCTGAGTTGCAGCCTGCTCGGATAGATACAAAAGAGTTCGCCACGCTCCGTGAACTTGGCGGCGGTGGCGTTCTTGCCGTGGAAGGACTGGATGAGCTCCGGGTAGAGCACGTCGTCACGGGGGATGCGCTCGGCGTGGCCTTCGATAACGATGCGGTCGAAATCGGCCCAGTCCCCGGTGACGACTTCGCGGTTGTCGATGAGAAACGAGACCTCGGCCGTCGCTTCGATGTTGCGGTAGTGCTGTGGACCCCGCGGCGAACCGAAAAGCACGCGGCCCGCGTCATCAAGATGGAAGAAGACAAAGGTGACGTAAGGCGTGCCGTCTTCGGCGTGCATGGTTGCGAGGCTGCCGCCCGGTTGGGTGGAGGCGATTCGCACCGATTCGGCGAGGATTTCGGCGTCCGAATTGAACTGGCTCATGGGCGGATTCTACGGAGCGATGCGGCTAGCCGGCAGCCGGCATCGCGATTTCGACCCCGGGAACGAATTTTCGCCACGAAAGCTCGCTGAGGAGGTAGGGGACGAAGTTGTGATAGACACCGACACGTGGTTCACCAGGCTGGCAGCGCATGGTCATGCGGGCCTCCGCCGGGGTACGGCCGGCCTTGCGGTGGTTGCAGGCCTTGCAGGCGCTCACCAGGTTCTCCCAGGTGTGGGGGCCGCCGCGGTGCCGCGGAATGACGTGGTCGATGGTGAGGTCGCGCGTTGGCCGGTCGCAGTACACGCAGGCCCAGCCATCGCGCGCGAAGATTTCCTTGCGGGTCAGGCGCACGCGGGGACGGGGACGGCGAATGTAGTTCACGAGGCGAATGACGGAGGGAAGCTGAATGGCCCGGGTCGCAGTATGGAAAAAGGCCGAGGCGGACTCAATCACCTCGGCCTTTCCGTGAAGGACAAGCACAAGCGCTCTACGAACGTTGCACACGTTTAACGGCTCGTAGTTCTGGTTCAGGACGAGTACCGACGTCGTATTCACGCCCGCCTCCCGAATGTGCGCAGATGGTATCAAAACGGCGAGTGGGTTGTCAGCGGCTTCGTGTTAACGGAGTGATGCGAACCTGAACTAACCCGAAGCAGTCCTCGACCAGCGAGTCAGCGCTTCACGCAGGCGTTCCATCGTTTCAGGCGTAACGTCCTGGGCGGCGAGGATACAGTCCTCTATGTGGCGTTCGAGGACGACCACGCCCGCCCCTTCAAGGCTGGAACGTGCAGCCGAGAACTGGGTGAGAATGTCTTCGCAGGAGCGGCCCTCTTCGAGCATGCGGCGAACGGCGCGTACCTGGCCTTCGACGCGTGCGAGGCGGTCAAGAAGGCGTTTATCGCAATGGGATGTGTTGAGACTGTGAGCCGTTGACATGGATACCCTCCGGGGGTATATTATCTCTATCGAGCCAGTGCCGCAAGAGAACGCTCGTGCGGCACGAAGAAGGAGCACAACAAATGGCTGGTCCCACTGAAGTAACCGACGTCACCTTCGAGACGGAAGTCTTGAAGAACGAACTCCCTGTCCTCGTGGACTTCTGGGCGCCGTGGTGTGGCCCGTGCCGCATGGTAGCCCCGATCGTTGACGAACTGAGCGAGGAATACGCCGGCAAGGTGGAGTTCCGCAAGATGAACACGGACGAGAACGTCCAGACGCCCACCAAGTACCAGATTCGTTCGATTCCCGCGCTGCTTATCTTCAAGAAGGGCGAGCTTGCGGGGACCATCGTGGGCTTCCGGCCCAAGAGCGACCTGAAGAAGCGCCTCGACGAGGTGCTCGCCTAAGGCGGGCTGAACCACACGGAGACGTACGCAGGGGCGGTGTCGAAAGGCGCCGCCCCTGTTTGTTGCTGGTGAGGTAAGCCGGCAACCGAGGAGGCTGAACCGATGATTGAATACAATGTTGCCATTGTGGGCGGGGGCGGGACCGGCCTGACCGCCGCGCTCTACACGGCTCGCGCGCGCCGCAAGACCGTGGTGTTCGAAAAGAAGGTCACCGGCGGCCAGATTTCGACGACGTTCCTGGTGGAGAACTTCCCCGGGTTTCCCGAGGGGGTCAACGGTTTCGACCTCGCCATGAAGTTCGAAGAACAGGCCCGCAAGTTCGGAGCAGAGCTGCGCTACGAAGACGTGACCACCCTGGAGCGGCAGGACGATGGGAGCTTCGTGCTCCGTACGGCGGAAGAGGAGTACCGCGCCGAAGCGGTGATCATCGCCGCCGGCGCCAACTACAACCATCTTGGCGTGCCGGGAGAGACCGAGTTCACCGGCAAAGGCGTCAGCTACTGCGGCACTTGCGACGGGGCCTTCTTCCGTGAGCGCGACGTCATCGTGGTGGGGGGCGGCAACGCGGCCATCGACGAGGCGTTGTTCCTCACGCGCTACGTGAATCGCATCGATGTCGTGCACCGAAGGGATGAACTGCGCGCGGACGCGATCCTGCAAGAGCGCGCCTTTGCCGACGACAAGATCAACTTCACCTGGGACACCGTTGTTGAAGCCATCGGCGGAAACGAGGAAGCGAGCTGGGTTGACCTCCGTAACCTGAAGACGGGCGAGACGCGCCGGAAGGAGACGGGCGGGGTGTTCGTTTTCATCGGCCAACTCCCGGACAACCATCTCCTGAAGGACCTCGTTGAGATGGACGAGGGGGGGCACGCGATCGTGGACCTGGAGATGCAGACATCGATCCCGGGGCTGTACGTTGCTGGCGACCTGCGCACGCGGGCAGCGCGGCAACTGATCAGCGCTGCGGGTGACGGGGCGACGGCAGCGATTGCCGCCGAGCGATATCTCTCGCACCGCATCGGGGCGCCGCTGGAGGATGCCGCGGCACTTTCCGAGCCGGGCGCCTGAGGAGTACCCTTCCGGCATGCCTTACTACGAATACCAGTGCATGAAATGTGGCCGCCGCGAGGAGGTCTTTCTCCGGTCGATGAACACGCAGGCGAAGGCGCCGCTTTGTACCTGCAACGGCGCCCGGAAGCGGGGTGTGGCAATGGAACGGGCGATGAGTTCGTTCGTGCGCCAACTCACGTTGCAGGAACAATCGGAGCTGGCGGAGGCGAAGTGGGGCAAGGAAGTGGACGCGGCGATGGGCGGGGCGCCAGACTCCGTCGACCAGCATGCGGCGCGCTACGACGCCCTTTCGAAGGACCTCCCGGAATAGATCATCTGTCTACGCTATATCCACCGGCTGAGCACGGTCCTATACTGAGCGGCAGGACCGGTTCGCCAAACCTGGCGCGAATTTCCCCGCTTTTCGCACGGAGGTGGCAGAGACATGAGCGAGACTTCCACGTATCGCGTTGAACTAACGACCCGCCTTCGGCTCGCGGGCGACGACCTGGCGTGGGCCGTGCGGAACGTCAGTTCCACCGACCTGCATTACAAGCCCAACGAAACGGAATGGTCGGTGCACGAGCACCTGGCGCACCTGCGCGACATGGAACGCGAGGTGTACTTGCCGCTGCTGCGTTGGGCGACGGTGCCCGACATGCTGGACCCGCTGGACTACAACCGGCGCGACTGGCACGAACACCGCTACAACCCGGAAGAAACGCCAGCGGACATCCTTTACGACTACAGCAGGATGCGCGACGAAGAACTGGCCATCTTTCGCGAGATGAGCGATGTGACCTGGATGCGTTACCGCACTGACACGCGTTGGGGGCCGCTCACCTGCCAATGGATCGCCGAGCTCATGTATCGTCACGTGTTGGACCACCTGCAGGGCATCATGGGATTGCAGCAGGACATCCACCTCGCGGCCCTGGAGCCGCGGCTGGTGATGGCAGGTGGCTACATTGGTGGGCAGGAGTAGCGCGTGAGACTGCGCAGTATTGTGACCGTCCCCACGGGGCAAACCCCTTCGGAGGACGTGCTTGGCTCGGCGACCGACGCCGTGCTCGTGACCGTC
>CAZDZP010000237.1:0-4318 GCA_964509855.1 uncultured Anaerolineaceae bacterium
CGTCGTGGAGTCGTGCGCGGTGCACCTGCGCGAGCGAAGCGGCGGCGATGGGCGGGTCGGCGAATTCGGCGAAGAGGTCTTCGATGCGCGTGCCTAGTTCCTGCTCGATGGTGCGCCGCGCGACGGCCGCGGGGCGGGGCGGCACTGCATCCTGCAGCCGCGAAAGGGAGCGCACGTAGGCTTCCGGGGCGAGGTCGGCGCGCGTGCCGATGAACTGCCCCGCCTTGATGAGCATGCCCTTCAGGTCGATGGCGAGGTGGTAGAGGTCTTCGGCGGCGCGCTCGTGCGCCATTGCCCAGGCGGCGTGGGAAGCGGCCGCGTCGAGCGTGCGTACGCGGCGCTGGGTGCGCTTGTAGCGAAGGTAGATGCGCCCGCCGGTGCGCATCACGCGGGCGCTGCGACCGGCACGCCGGGCAACATCAAGGGTTTGCTGGAGCATTCCCTCCAGTATGGCCGCACGGCGTGCCGCGCTGAAGCGGCGGCGCAGGTCTCAGCTGCTGCTGAGCGTCGCGGCGAGGGTTGCCACCGCCCCTGTCTCCACCTCATGGATGGCGAGGAGCTGATTCGCCATGTCCTGCAGGAGCGCGTCGACCGCATCCTGGCTCATCGGAAACTCGCCATCCACGACCGACTGGCGGAGTTCGCTGAGCGCCCGAACGTTGTTGGCCATGCCTGGCATCACAGGCTGCCCTTCGGTTTCGAAGAGGCGGCGGTTGGTGTTGAGCAGGGAGCGCGTCTTGCGCAGGGTGGGCACGCTGTCGGGCAGGAGGCTGTTGGCAAGCTGCGTCCAAAGCTTCCCCGAAACCTCGAATGCGGCGGCGGCTTTGTTGTAGGCATCCTTGCCGGTGACGCCGGCGGCTTCGCGCAGGAACGCCGCGTAGAGACCGCGCAGGGCGTCTCCGCCGGTGCCAACGGTCGCGATGCCGTTGTAGGTCGAAACCAGCGCTTCGTAGAGGGCGATGCCGCGCGGGAAGACCGTTGGCCAGCCCTTTTTGTCGCGCTGGTTCGTGACCAGCTTGCCCCACTTTTCCAGCGCGGGGAGACCGAGGTTCTTGATCGGAGGGTCGGTAAGGGTGGTCACGCAATCGCGAATGCCGGATTCGATGGCGGCCGGGAGGTCCGGGTACTCCGTGGGCGGCTGGATGACGTGCAGCCGGTTCTTGAACGATGTGATGGCGGCGCGAGAATCGGCGAGCGTTTCCAACGGCACCTGCCAGGGGACGGGTGCTCGGTCGTCCAACTCGGCGATGCCGGCGGCTTCGTCCAGCCCACAAATCACGGCGTCGTGACCGAACCACTTGATGAGCTCCGGCGGCTGGAAAAGGTAGGGCATGCTGGCCATGTCCAGCGCGGTCAGCGGCGGGCGCCCCCGTTCGAGTGCGTCGTGGAGGGACTGGAAGGCCTGCGCGCGGCTGCCGGTTTCGAGCACTTCGAGCGGCGCGTTGATTCGCGCGCACATCCGGGCTACGAAGCTGCCGTCTTTTTCGTTGAGGTTGCGGAAGAAGATGGTGGCAAGCGGCTCGCGGCCCTTGAACTCCCATGTCCAGTAGGAAACGCCGATGCCGCCACCGATGCCGAAGAGCATCGCCTCGGTGTAGGGTTCCTTCGTGTGCGGCGCCGTGGTGCCGTAGAAGGCGAGGATGTTGCGGATCCCCGCGCTCTGCTCGCTCACGCCGCCCGTGCGATAGCCTGCCAGCGCCATCGAGTCCTCCTGGGGACGGAGGTAACCGTCCTGTTACTTCTCGCCAACTCTAGCCCGCGGGTATGCTCCGTTCAATGCACCCGGGCCAATCTGATCGCCATGCCCCGTAACCCCGCCGCTACCCGCCAGCGCCTGCTGGATGCCGCCTTCGCCGAATTCGCCGCGCATGGGTTGGCCGGCGCGCGGGTGGAGCGAATTGTGGAAGCGGCGGGCGTGAACAAGCGCATGCTGTACCACTACTTCGGCAACAAGGAGGGCCTATTCCGGCACGTGCTGCGGCTTTCGCTCGACGAAATGGCGGCCGTCCAGGAGGAACTCCCGCCAGCGTTGGGAGACATCCTGGCGTACTGGAGCGAGGCGCTGGTGGACGACTCCCAATGGTTCCGCCTGTTGCACTGGCAGGCGCTGGAAACCGAACCCGGCGACATCGACGACCTTGATGCGAGGCACGCGACATGGCTCCCGGCTGTTGAACAGATCCGCAAGCGCCAGGCCGCCGGCGAAGTAGACCCGGAGTTGGACCCGGCGCAGTTGCTCCTGTCGTGCCTGGCGATCGTCTTCTTCCCGATCGCATTTCCGCAGCTTACCCGCATGATCACCAGCCACGACCCGGCGAGTCCTGGCTTTCGAACGAGACGCGTGGACTTCCTGCGCCAACTTGCGAAGACGCTCACGCCGAACGTGGCAGAATGATGCTCGTCCGATGAAACGCATCCTTACCTGCACCTGGGCGCCGACGGCGATGGGCGGTCCGCAACTGACCGGCGGTGGCCGCGGCCCGTCGTCGCTGGGCACGCTTTCCGGGCCGGGGCTGCAATCGCGGTTGGTGAACCCTGTTCACGAGGCCGAAAAGCTGGGCATCGACTACCTGCTGGTGGCGCAGCGCTGGTGGGGCACGGGCAAGGAAATCGAAGGGTCTTCCTACGACTGCCTGGCGATGACGGCCTACTACGCGGCGGTGACCTCGCGCATCAAGCTCATCACGGCCATCCACCCGGGCTTCTTTCAGCCGGCGCCCATTGCCAAGTGGGGCGCGACGCTGGACCGCCTCACCGAAGGGCGCTGGGCGATCAACGTCACGAGCGGCTGGCACGAACAGGAATTCGGCATGTACGGCGCCGAACTACTCCCCCACGACGAGCGCTACGACCGTTCGCGCGAGTTCATCAGCGTGGTGCGCGGCGCATGGCGCAACGAAGAGTTCAGCTACAACGGCCGCTATTACCAGGTTTCGGGGCTGCGACTGGAACCGCGGCCGGTCACGCCCGAAGTCGAAGTCTTCCAGGGGGGCCAGTCGGAGGCGGCGACGCTCATGGCCGCGACCCATAGCGACTGGGTATTCCTGAACGGCGGCTCCCCGGACAAGATCGCCGGCCTCGTGAAGCGCTTTCGCACGGCGGCGGCGCGCAAGGGGCGCACGTTGAAGTTCGCGCTCTATGGAATCCCGCTGTGCCGGGAAACGGACGCGGAGGCCGAGGCAGAGGTCGCGCAGATGGTGGCGTCGATCGACCCGGAGATGATCGCGCGGCGGCGCACTCGCGTTTCCGGCGCCCTGGGAATGTGGGAAGAAGGACAGGACCCGCTGACGCTGCTGGATTCGAACGAGGGCTACGCGACGCGATTGATCGGCAGCCCGGCGACGGTGCTCAAGCGTATGCACGACTTCGTGGACCTTGGCGTGGACTGCTTCCACCTCACGCTGCACGACCAGCTGTTCAACACGGAAGTGCTGCCGAAGCTGAATCGCGGGTTGCCCGCCCTCTAAATCACGCCTCGGCGAAGGGCTGCACCACGAGTGTCTCCGGGCCTTTGGGGGCGCCCGTTTCGTCAGGACCATGCACGTAGACCTCGCGGATGGCATCGGCGGGCGCCTTGTGGTTCTCCTCGAGCCACTGCTCGATGGAATGGTAGACCGGCATGATCGCCTCATACGGTCCGGCATGCAGCGATTGGACGGCGCGGCCTGCCGGAAGGTGTACCGGGTGGATACGGCCTTCGCCCTCGACGGGAGCAGCGACGGGTATCACGACTTCGACATCGGCTCCGTCCTCTCCCACATCGAAATAGCGAGCGAACGGTGGACCCGCCGGGGTAGCACCCCTGGCCTGCATGAACGCCGCCAGTTCCGGGAACGCGCCCGTGAAGAACGTTGGTAGCTCTTCGATGGGATGCGATTCGCGGATGGCGACACCATCCAGCGGCGGTAGCTGAACCTCCTGGATTTCGCCAACATTTGCCATCGTCAACAACTCGCTTCGGTGAATGCCGGGCAGCCTACCATCCCAACAGGAACCCAATGCGAAGGATCTCTCAGTCCTCCAGTGACCCTCCCACGGTGCTCGCTTAGGCTATAGAGATAGCTTTACCGGGAGGGCGACATGCAGCCCTATAACATCACCATCATCGGCGGCGCCGGAATCGTGGGCCGCGAGTTTCTCAAGATCATGGACGAGCGCAATGTCCCCGCGGGGCGCATTCGGCTGCTCGCCACCGCCCGTTCGGCGGGCAAGACCGTGGAGTTCCGCGGGCAGACCATCACCATCGAAGAGACGAAGCCGGACGCGCTCAGCTCCGACGACCACATCGTGTTCCTATCCGCCTCGGGCGAAGCATCGA
>CAZDZP010000238.1:0-4316 GCA_964509855.1 uncultured Anaerolineaceae bacterium
CGGCCCTTTGCGTAGAGTTGCTGCGATCCGCCAGCGCATATTCGTGCCACCTCACAACCCCAACCCGCGCTTCCTCCCGAACGCCCAGTCCACACCACCGCCCGGCAACCCCACGCCCCCGATCTGCTGGCCGAGCCGTCGCTCCAGCGCGTCGTTCCAGGGCACCAGGCTGAAGCCCAAGCCGTTGTCGATCATGGCGAAGCGGCCGCTGGGGAGTTGGGTGCTGCCGACGAGTTCGCCGCCGAAGCGGCTGCCGGGTTTGACGGGGGTCCAGTCGCGGCCGCGCTCGGCTGCCATGGCGCTGCCGACGCGGTCGATCTCGCGGGCTTCCAAGCGTTGCACAAGGTCGCGCGGGGCGCGGATGCGGCCCTGGCCGAGGTCTCGCGCATCGCCGCGTTGGACGAGGACCTGCTTCCGGCTTTCCATGGCGCGTTTCACCTCCAGCCCGAAGCCTGTCTCTCGCAGGTCGGGGCTGCCCTGTTGCATTAACGCCTTGTCGAGCCAGGTTGCGCCTTCATGGGTGACCTGCCTGTCCAGTCCGATGGGGGACAGCATCTCCAGTCGCGCGCCGGGGCCATGTCCTTTCCGGTCATGGGCCAGCCCGCGCTCGGGCAGGTCCCGCGGCACTTTCCAGTGATCCTCGCTCCAGCGTTCCACGATCCCGGCTCGGCGCAGGGCCTCGAGGCGGCGGACGTGGGCGGCGACGAAGCGCTCCGGGTCGGGGGTGATCTTTTCGTCACGGGCGATGTCGATGTGCCTGGACGGGTGGTAGGTGCCATCGCTCCCAGCCGCCGCGATTATGTTCCGTTCGGCGGCGCGGGGCTCGGTCGGTGGTGGCACGGCAGCGACGATCATGCCGCGGGTGATGCCATCGCAACGGTCAGCACGCAGCTCGATCTGGTGCACGCGTCCGTCCGTGCCGTCGATGACCAACTGCACCCGGTCGCCATTTCCGTCGCCCGCGAGATCGCGCGCCAGCACCCGACCGGTGATCCGGTCTCGCAGCTTGTCGCGGTGAACCGCCAGTTGGGATATGCCTCGAGCCTCGTTGAGGTCGTTGCCCTCAAGCGCCCGGTGCATCGACTTGATGATGTCCTCGCGCTCGCCGAGTGCGCGCAAGGTGCCTTCGGCGCGGTCGGCGATGTGCCATTCGCCGGGCCGCACTTCCGTTGCCAGCCCCATCTTCTCGAGCCGTCTTGCGCGCGCGATCAGCAGCGCGCGGTTGCGCTTCATGGTTTGCAGCGTGTCGTGATCCGGGCGCAGGTTGGCAAACTCGTTAGCGGCCTCCTGCTCCGCAATCAGCATCCGGTCGAGCCGCGTGAAGCGATCGGCTTCGACTTCCCGGCGCAGTTGATCGGTCACTTCCAGTTCGGTTTGGCGGCCCAGTTCCAGCGTCACGATCTCGCTTGCCCGTTCGCGGATGCCATGCGCGATGTAGTCGCCCGCGATGTTCAGGATCTTCCCCTGGTCTGTCACGCCACGGACCAAAATGTGCGTGTGCGGGTGCCCGGTGTTGTAGTGATCGACGGCGATCCAATCGAGCCGCGTCTGCAGGTCGGTCTCCATTTGCGCCATCAGGTCGCGGGTGGTCTGGCGCAGGTCGGACAAATCAACGCCATCCTCTGCGGAGACGATGAAGCGGAACTGGTGGCGATCCTCGCGGCCTCGGTCGAGGAAATCCCGACCGTCGGCGGCATCCTCACTTGCGGAATAGACCTGGCCGCGTTCGCCGTCGCGCGTAACGCCATCGCGTTCGAGGTAGCGCAGATGCGCGTCGACCGCTTTCGCGCTGACAAACGACCGCCCGCGCGCCGCGCCCCGCTGCGGGTTCAGCTTCACGATCCGCGCCTTCACGGTCACCCGCCGGGCACGCGTCCGGCTGCCATCCGGGCCGCGCGACCACGGGTTCCGGCCCTTCAATTCGGCTGCAACCTTCGCACCCCGACCGCGCGCATTGAACCTCCCGCTCGCCTTTCCCTTTCCGGCCAGCTTGTTCGGATCACCGCCTGCGCGGCGCACGGCCTGATGCACTTGGGCGAGGAAGCCCTGCGGTTTGCGGCGTACGCGCGAAGGCCTCGGCTGGTGGTCCCGGGGCGTGCCGGGGCGGATGCGGAACTCGGTCTCGTCGTATGTCATGGAGAGACGATTGGGGGTGCGTGGGGGCGGATCAAGGGACGTCCGAGGGTCATCGCAGCGTGGCGTGCAAAGACAGGCCGTGGCGTAGGGTGCGTCCCGATTGCGGCGCGGCGTGGCAGGAAAGAGCATTGAATTCATTGAAGAAAGTGTCGAAGCCTGCCGCACGATACTCGCGTACCGACCGCGACAGAGCCCAAAAAACAATGTGCAGACAACAGCTTAGGGCCAGAGGCCCGGCCAGCGAGGAACTCGCTTTATCTTGCCATCCCTCCTGTTGTCTCCCGTGGCCCTCCCAGGCGAGCGTTTTTCGCTGTCCCAATCGCCCGAACATGCTGACCCTGGCGAGGCTGTCCGAAGCATGAGTCGTGATCCGACCACGGCCGCTCGATACACGGCTTCGACGACCAAGATCGGCCCAAGGTCGAGCAGGCCTCCCATCCGATCTGCACGCTGTGACAGGCCGCTTTGCGCGGCGCGTTCGCTTGCTCTGCACAAGACGCACGCGCCGCCTCATGCTCTTCTGCATGACACGGTCTCGCCCATCCTCACGATGCACGCGCTCGGCCCAGCCGATCGATGCCGCGCGGATCGAGGCGGCGTTGGTGAAGGTGGCCGTGCTGGTCACACAGGACTCGGCTTTTGCGCCGGTCTTCGAGCGGCTGGAGCAAGAACTCGCCGCGGCCGTGCAGAAGGAGAGGCGGCTCTCGGAAGCTCAGCGCCGGGCGCGTACCTTGCTGGCTCAAAAGGCGATGCGGGCGACGAGTTCTGCGACATGTTCCAGCGATGCGCCCTTGCCGTATCGTTCACGGTCGAGCCGGTGACCGAAGAGGTCGCGGCGGATCCGGTCGTCGATCCCGGCGGCGAGCATCCGGTCCTCGAAGGAATGCCGAAGCGAGTAGAAGGAATGGCGCGGTGTCTCGAGCAGGCCGTTGGCGCGGAGGAACTTGTTCACGACCGCGCTCAGGGTGGCGCGGTTGCGGTAGCGCGGAAAGCCCTCGGGGTACTGCTTGAAGGCCTCCAGCGAGACACCGGTCAGCGGGATCACCCGGCGGGCGTAGTGGCTCTTCAGCTGCCGTCCCTCGGGTTCGATGGAGATGTGCGGCACGTCGCCATCGAGCCGGATCGTCTCCGCCGTCAGCGCGGCGCCCTCGGACGGCCGATAGCCGGTGTTGATCATGCCGAGCAGCAGGGCGCGGGCCTGGCCATTCAACCCGTCCAGCGCACCGGGGGCAAGCAGCCGCGTCCTGATCCAGTCCTCGCTGAACGGCGGGCGTGTCTGCTTCTCGCCCTCCTTGAAGGACAACTCACCCAGCGGCAGTGCCAGGCCCAGCCGCTTCATCGTGTTGACGGTCTTCAACACGTCGCCCAGATGGATCAGGTCCTTGTTGGCCGAGTTCGCCGTGACCTCGCCTGCTTCGATCCGGTCGAGCCAGTGCTGTCGGAAGTCGAGCATGTCGTCGCGGGTGATGTTGGCGATCTCCTTGTCGCCGACGACAGCAACGAAGTTTTTCACGGCCTTCTTCCGCGGCGCCTCCCAGCGGCGCAGCTGGTCTTCGCTCTTTCCCAGCGTCTTTTCCTTCGCCAACCCCCAGTAGAGCTCCAAAGCCTTGGTGACCGTGATGCGGGGTTCAGGAACGGTGCCGAGAAGAGAGGCGGCCTCGATAACGTCGGGTTGGTTCTCTGGCGCAGGAATGGCCTCGACGCGCGCGACCACTTCCTCGACCGGCAATTTGGCCACGGCCCCCGCATCCAGATACCGAAAGCCCCGCGCTCGGGCGAGGTCGCGCGCGGCTTCGTAGCGGGCCTCTGCATCTTCACTATTCCCGGCCAGGCGCGCCTCCCAGGCCTCGACCATCTGGCTCCACGCCCGATCCGCCTTGCTGCGGGCGACGGTCTCCGAGTCGGTGTGCAGGCTGATCCAGACGGTTTCGCGCAGCTCGATGCTCCGATACCGGCGGGGGACGCGGCGGCGGAGATAGTAGAGACGACCTCGTTTCGCGATGCTCATGGCGGAAATTCTCCGCGTTTGTGCAGCAAATTGTGCAGCAAAATGTGCAGCAAATCAAGCGGACCGAGAACCGCCATCAGCGCGAAAACGCCGAATTCCACACTATTATCAATGTATTGGAGTGGGTCGTCATATGCCTAAAGTGGCGGAGAGACAGGGATTCGAACCCTGG
>CAZDZP010000239.1:0-4297 GCA_964509855.1 uncultured Anaerolineaceae bacterium
ATCGCGAACTTGGCGACGTGCGCGGCCGCCTCGGCGACCCGCCGATCGTCGCGCTCACCGCCACCGCTGACCCCCTCGTCCGCGATGACATCGTGGCCCGCCTTCAACTGCACGACCCGGAAATACATGTCGCCGGCTTCGACCGTCCGAACCTCCGCTTCGACACCGTCCACGTGCGCAACCAGGGCGAAAAGACCGAACATATCGTGGAAAAACTGCGGACCCTCGGCGACGAATCGGCGATCGTCTACTGCGCCACGCGCAAACGTGTGGAAGAAGTGACCCAGGCCATTCGCCAGCAGCGCATCCCCTGCGGCGGCTACCACGCCGGCATGAGCGACCGCGACCGCAAGAAGACCCAGGACGACTTCGCCCGTGACGCCGTCCGCGTGATCGTGGCGACCAACGCCTTCGGCATGGGCATCGACAAGCCCGACGTGCGCATGGTGCTCCATCACGACATGCCGGAGTCGCTCGAGTCCTACTACCAGGAAGCGGGCCGCGCCGGCCGCGACGGCGAACCGGCCGAATGCATCCTCTACTTCGCCAAGCGCGACCGTGGCCTCCGCGAGTTCTTCATCGAGCTCTCTCACCCGGAGCCGCGCATGGTGATGGACGTCTATCGCAAACTGGTCGCGCTCCGTGGTGAACGCATGCGCATCCGTGACCTCGCCGACAACGACGACGAGCCGGGCCTGAACGCTGCCGTCCAGGCGCTTGTGGAATCCGGCGTGGCCGGTGCGCGCGGCTACGAAGCCTGGGCCACAAAACCCAACGGCGAATCCGAAATTGACCTCGCCGGGTTGGAAGCGCACCGCGCCCACGCCACGCGAAAGCTCGACGCCATGCAGGCCTTCGCCGAGTCGATGACCTGCTTGCGCTCCCGCATCCTCAAGTACTTCGGGACCGACGATGCGCCCGATGCCTGCGGCAACTGCGGTCCCTGCATGTCGCCCCGCCAGGCCGCCGGTTCCCAACTGGACGATGCCGAGCGCGACGTTTTCGAAGCGCTCCGGGTGCTGCGAAAGACCCTGGCCGACGAAGCAAATGTGCCGCCCTTCGTCATCTTCAGCGACGCCACCCTCCGCGAAATGGCGCAGTTCCTCCCGCGCGACCGCTCCGAAATGCTCAACGTCAGTGGCGTGGGGCAGGTGAAGTACGAACGCTACGGCTCCGCTTTCTTGAAGATCACCGCGCCTGTCGCAGCGGAGCGTCGTCCCATTGGCGCGCCCGGTGAGCCCGTCCGCCGCGAGCGCCCCATCCCCGCGCGTCGCTCGGGCCTGAGCCCCTCGTTGGAGGAAACGCTGGAGCTTGCCCGCGCCGGCAAACCCATCCGCGAGATCTCCGACCGCCGAGGCTTCGTTGCCAGCACCATCGCCAACCACCTTGCCACGCTTATCCGCGACGGCTACCTCGAAGACATCCGCCCGTGGGTCGACAACGAAACGCTCCTCGCCATCCAGCGCGCCGCCGGCGACGGTCCCATCGCGCAAATCGGGCCGCTCAAGGCGCAGCTCGGCGACCGCGTCACCTACGAACAGCTACAAATCGCCCGCGCCTGGCTCCGCCGAAGTAGCTAGCGGATCAGGCTAGCGCCACGTCCGCAGCCTCGCCCCGCTAGTCACGAGCCGCTCCGCGCCACCGCCCGGAACCGGCCCGGGTCGAATGGCCCGAGGTCCAGCGTCGTACACGCCCCCGTCGCGATCAGTTCCGCCAGCGCTTCTCCCGTCGCCGTCGAAAGCATGATCCCCTTGCGGCCGTGCCCGGTCGCCACGTACGCCCCCTCGATCGCGGGCGCTCGACCGATGAGTGGCAGCCCGTCGGGGCTCAGTGGCCGCAGACAGGCCGTCTGCTCAAACGGCTCCGCGCCGTCGAATACGCTGCTAACCGATTGCGTCCACGCCTCGATTTCCGCCCGCGCTTCGCTGGTGGAAGAAAGGTCGAAGTCGGCCTCTTCCTCCGTCGTGCCCGCGTACACCACCCCCGTCGGCTTCCGTACCGCGTAGTTGCCATCCATCGTCGAAAAGCCACCCGCCGGTGCCCCCTCGATCCGGTAGCGAAGAATTTGCCCCTTCAACGGCGTCACCGGCAGCGGCGTGCGCAGCCACCCGTCAGCTTCCTTGCTCCACGGGCCCATCGCCACCACCAACTGCGTGGTCTCGATCGTCTCGGCGCTCACGATCACCGCCGAAGCTGCGCCACCCTCGGTCCGCAGCCCCTGCACGTCGCCGGTCAGCAGTTCCGCGCCGC
Source organism: uncultured Anaerolineaceae bacterium (assembly GCA_964509855.1). Taxonomy (GTDB): domain Bacteria; phylum Chloroflexota; class Dehalococcoidia; order Tepidiformales; family Tepidiformaceae; genus CAZDZP01. The sequence continues at coordinate 2,251 of CAZDZP010000239.1, forward strand.
GCGCGCATGCCTCTTCCAGTAACGTCGCGGTGAACTTGCCGGGGTCCAACTGCGCCGCCCCCTCTGCCCGCACGAACCCGGACACGGGACGGTCCAGCCACTGGCTCGCCGACCCCGCCGTTTCCACCTTGTCGCCCCAACCGCCCCTCAGCGCGAGCAGGTCCGCGTCGTCTCGCGCCACCACCACCGATTCCATCGGCGCGTAGTCGTAGCGACGTGCGCCGTCCAGCGTCTCCGCCAGCTCCCGGTGCAGCGCCATGCTCCGCGCGAGCAGCATCCCGCCGGGCGTTCCGCGTTCCGAAGGCGCGATTGGGCTCAGCAGTCCCGCCGCCGTGCCGCTCGCGCCGAAGGCCACGCGCTCCCGCTCCACCACCAGCGCCCGGATGCCCCGTAGTGCAAGGAAGTACGCCACCGAAGCCCCGACCACCCCCGCGCCGCAAATCACGATCTCTGCCTGTCTTGTCATGGCGCCGCATTCTACGCACCGGCACGCCGCCCACAACGAAGCGAGCCGGGACGCATTCACGCCCCGGCTCGCCGGTTGGAACTTCAGTGGAGGCCTACGCCGCGAGGAACGACGAAGCCGCCCGCGACATGCCGAAGCGTTCCAGCGTGTCAGCGTACTCCGCGACTACGGCTTCCAGCTGTCGCTGAATGCTCGACTCCAGGTCGACCTTCCGCAGCCGGAACGAAATCCGCGCAATCGCGTCGCTCAGGCATTCGCCCATCACGCGGCTGAACTCGGGCGGCGGCATCATGCGGAAATGCACCGTGCCGTGGCTGTAGTCGAACTCGCCCGCCGTCGGGTCAAGGAACGATACTTCCTTCGCCCGCTCCAGCAGCACCTCGCGCAGACCCCTCGAAAAGGTGCCCGGCTCGGAAACTTCGTCCACGCTCGCTTCAACGCTGCCGAGAATCGCGCCCCACATCACCGCGAGGTCGTGCGGAGCCTTGCTCTCGGTTTCGACCACCCGCGGTTCCGGGCCGAACACCGGTCCGTTCCCGGCATTGGCGGAGGCGAGTACGAAACCCCCGGTGAGCGGGCTGCGCCCTTCATGCACGACTTCGTCAGCACAACCATGGCCCGGCTCGAGGTCCATATCAAAAGCCATTCCCTGGTCCGCAGCGTCGGCCGGCGTCTCTTCTACCGCTTCCACCACGGCGCCGTAAACGCTCATCAACGCGCCGCGTTCCTCGACGTCGTCCAGTATCACCGGCACCATGCTCAGCCCGGAACCGAATCGCTCGGGGCTCGCATACACCGCTTCCACGGGGTCGCCGCCGATAAGGAAGAGGTAGCCGTGCGCGTCGCCATCGGCAATCTCAAACTCCACATAACCGCTGTGGCCATCCCGTGCCAGCTTCTCCATCAGCTTCATCGCGTCGACGAATTCGCTTGAAAGGTCCTTGTGCAGCACTTCCGGTTGCGAAAGGCTGGCGACCAGTGTCATCAGGTCAGCCGGCGCTTCGAACACGCCTACAATGCCGCCCGGGTCCGCCGCGTCGCGCACGATCGTATCCAGCGCAACATCGCTTCCCTGCACTTCACCGCCTGCGAAGAACACCGTCCCCTGGTTGTGGCTTCCGCTGACCTGTACGTAGCCGTTGAAATCACGCGACTCAAGGTCGCCGAGCAACTGCGGAAAGCGTACAAACGCCGTCCGCAAATCCGCGTAGAGAGGCCTGTCCTTTGGTAGCTTCATTACGTTGTGTCCTCCCCTGCTCGCATCCCATGGCCTCTCGCCCTGGGAGCGGCACGCCCGGCGTGGGCTCTACGCGTGGCGCTCGGGACCAGCGCTTGAACACCGGCCACGAACACCGCGCATCCCCGCGCGCGAACGTTGTATGAAAGTGATCGGTCACAAGTACGGGTGACTGCAGGTGGCTGATTGGTGCGCGATGGTGACGAATGAGGGCAGCCTTCGGGCTACTACCTTTAGAGACACTTCCGATACACTTGAAACAGGCGCGCGGCTGTAGCTCAGTGGATAGAGCACTTGTCTTCGGAACAAGGTGTCGGGGGTTCGAATCCCTCCAGCCGTACCAT
>CAZDZP010000240.1:0-4286 GCA_964509855.1 uncultured Anaerolineaceae bacterium
GCGGCGGCTCCCTCGTGGGCAACTCTCGGTTAGGCGGCTGCCGTTCTCCCGGGAGGCCAGGACGTTCCGCGACAGGTGTCGTCTCGGGGCCGTGAACCTCGCTGTCGGGTTCGGATGTCCCGGAGTTCGGCGCATCATCGCTGAATGTCTCAACCTTGGAACCGACGGTCGTAGGCTCCGCGACCGGGATCGTTTCGACTGGGTCGGCAGGCTCGGATTCGATGGGCCGTTGGTCCTCGGCCGGTTTGGCGACCGGTCGCGTTTCGAGTTGCACGACCATCGCAGCACCGCGCTCCGACCCGGCTGGCGCCGTCCACGCGACCGCGTTGCTGAGTGAGACCCCCGAAGCAGCCGCGAATGTCAAGGCTCCGGCAGCCATCAGCGCTCCGATATGTGCGCGGCCGCGCCGTTCTCGGCGACTCCTGATTTCCCAAACCATCCATACCGCAACCACGGCGATAGCCAGTCCAAGGAAGGCTGTGTTGATCGGCAACCCGGCAAGCGCGCCCCCACCGGGGACCGTAAACCAGACGGTGCCCATCAGTTGTTCCGCCGAGACCTCGCGCGCATCGGGGGCCGGGTTGGCATCGCCTCCCGTCACAAGGCCGTAATCCATGTAGCGTGTGAGTTCGCCTCCCGCACCATCGCGGACGAGTGTCTCGTACTCATTGACGCCGAGCACACGATGTACGGTTGGAATGCGTTCGCCACCTGAAGCGAACAGCACGACATCGCCGGGGTCAACCGAACCGATGTTCACTGGCTTCACGATGATGAGGTCGCCAGTCTTCAGCGCTGGCGCCATGCTGTCCGAAGCGACCGTCAGTGCCTGGAACCCGAGGAGTCGCATGCTGAGGAGTGCCACGACAAGGAGGCCAAGCGCGGCCCCTGCCACGAGCCCCGCTGCCAGCGCCAATGGGCGCGAGAGCCGGGCTCGCGTCAGCCACTTGGGCCCGGCTGGTTGCCCGGTGAGTTCGAAGCCGCTCATCCCTATTCTCCGTTTCTGGCATGGGCGAGAGGCACGGAGTCGCTCCGTGCCCCTGCTAGCCTCGCCCTGGAATCAGTCCCCGTTCACTGCTCCGCGCAGTTCCGTCGCGGATTCCGCCTCGCCGCGCGAGGTTGGGCCCGCCGGGTTCTCGGCGATGATCGTGACCCTGTAGTAGACGAGGTTGCCCTGGCAGTCAGCCGGGGCGTCCGCGTCGACGCTCAGATAGGCCGCGAACGGACCACCTTCCCCGCCCGGCGGGATGATGCGGTCAGGCTGAAGCAGCCGGACCTCACCCGCAAAGTCCGCCGGGCTGCATTCGCCACCGCTGTTGTGGAGTCTGCCTACACGGACAAAACCATCGACAACCTGGAGGTCAAAATCCCCTTCGTTGATGCCGATACCCGCGCCCACGGGAGTGGTCGTACCGTTCGGGCCGATCAGCGAATGGCAAGGAACTGGAGCCAGCGCCTCACCAGCGCCGGCCGCGTCTTCGATACCGTCATCGGCCAGGTAGGCCTCGTCGAGCGTTGCGTGACAGCGCGGTTCGTATTCGATTGAGAACGAGTTCGCGCCAACGACGGCCGCGCCCCGCGCTGAATCCGACGTTTGCCAGGCGAACACGCCGCCAAAAACCATCATTCCTGCGAGCGCTGTGAAGAGCGCTCCCCCAAAGACTTTTCTCATGACCTCTTCCTTTCCTGGTTCCGAGCACGGCGGGGCCGTCCGTCGGCCTATGACCTGGTCCGGTTCGGCGCGCCCCGCGGCGAATAGCTGCGATCGTTGATGGTTCGAAACGTTTTCCGGTTGGCGCGCTCCCCTCCAGGTGGCGAACACAGCGATGCCAGGCTCTGTGGAGCAGCCAAATGCGCGCTGTGATGCTGTGACCTTGTGGCCGGCGAAGTACCCCCGGCGTTCGGTTTTTCGTGCTGCGAAGCGTTGTTCGCTCACTCTCCATATCGCGCGCTGGCGGCCGGAGGTTACGGGGTGGTCGCGGAGGCCATGGCATTTTGGAATTCAGTCGTACGACTAGCAAGCATTAGGTTGACCTAATGTCCATGAGCAGGATAACCTTCCGGAAGTTCCCTGAGAGGTTAATCAATGCTGATTCGTTCGCACCTGCGAATGTTCCTTGTCCTGGCTTCACTGGCCATCGTGTCGCTTTTCGCCGTAGCCTGCGGCGACGACGACAGCGACACCGACACGCCCGAGCCAACCGCCACCAGCGGTACTGGCGCCACACCCACAACGGCCGCTTCCGCTACGGAAGCGCCCTCACCCGAGCCAACGGAAGAAGGGCCCAGCGGCACGATCACGGTCTACTCTGGCCGCGCCGAAGCCCTTGTCGGTCCCATCATCGAACGTTTTGAAGAAGAGACTGGCGTCACCGTGCGCGTCCGCTACGGCAGCACGCCGGAACTGGCCGCCGCAATCCTTGAGGAAGGTTCCCGCAGCCCGGCCGATATCTACTACGGGCAGGACGCCGGCTCCGTCGGACTGCTTGCCCAGGAAGGCTTCTTCTCGGAACTTCCGGAGGAGATCCTCGCGCTCGTCCCCGAAGAGTTCAGCGCGGGCGATGGCACATGGGTTGGTCTTTCCGGCCGGCTCCGCGTCGTCGTCTACAACACCGACATCCACACGGAAGAAAGTCTGCCCAGTTCCATCCTCGACTACACCGACCCTGCCTGGAGCGGCAGGATCGGCTGGGCGCCGACGAACGCCTCCTTCCAATCCCACGTCACCGCAATGCGCGTGAACCTTGGTGAGGACGAAACGCGTGAATGGCTTGAGGGCATTGTCGCCAACAACCCGGCTGTCTATTCGGGCAATGGCGGCATCATGACTGCCGTTGCCAACGGCGAAGTTGAAGTCGGATTCGTCAACCACTACTACCTTGGAGCGCGGCTTGCCGAAGAAGGCGAAGGCTACAAGGCGCGCAACTACTACTTCACGAATGGAGACATCGGTGGCTTGATGAACGTTGCCGGCGTAGGCGTGCTGAAAAGCGCCTCGAACGTAGAGGCCGCGCACGCTTTCATTGAGTTCATGCTTTCCGAAGAAGCCCAGACCTACTTCGCCCAGGAAACCTTCGAAATCCCGCTTATCGAAGGTGTGGAACCGTCAGCCGACTTCGTCCCCGAAGCCAGCAGCGTGGTCCCCGTCGATGTAGACCTCACGTCGCTGGCCGACCTTGAAGCGACCGTCGAACTCCTTCAATCCGTGGGAGCTCTGCCCTAGGCTACCGTGACCATTCGAACGTACGCGCACTTTGGTGTGCCCTCCCCCTCTACAACCATCGCCGCCGTACTGGCGGCGGTGGTTGTTGCGTCCGTTTTGCTGCCCGGGTTCTACCTCCTCGTGCGCGTCTCTGGAGATTGGGCGGCCGCCTGGGAAACGATGACCAGCGCGCGGGCATTGGATGCGACGCGCCGAACGCTGGTGCTTGGCGCTGCCGTTACCGCTGGCACCTGCGCGATTGCTCTCCCCGCGGCGTGGCTCACCAGCCGCACGGATCTTGCTTTTTCGCGCCTATGGTTCGTTCTGCTCTCGTTGCCGCTCGCCATCCCGTCGTACGTTTCCGCGCTCACGATCATCCTTTTCTACGGCCCGCGAGGCATACTGCAGGGCTGGCTTGAACCACTGGGCGTGGATCGTCTTCCCAGCATCTACGGCTTCTGGGGTGCGTGGGCCGCGCTCGTGTTCTTCACCTATCCGTACGTGCTGTTGCCAGTGCGAGCGACTCTCCTCGGCCTCGACCGCTCCTTCGAGGAGGCTTCCCGAAGCCTTGGCAAGTCCTGGACCTTCACCTTCTTCCGGGTGGTGCTGCCCCAACTGCGCCCAGCGATCGTCGCCGGTGGCCTCATCGTCGCGTTGTACACCCTGAGCGACTTCGGCGCGGTCGCCACCATGCGCTTCGACTCGCTTAGCAGGCTCATCTATCTGCAGTACTACGGGACCTTCAATCGTGAGGCGGCTGCGGCGCTCGGGTTGCTGCTCGTCATTGTCGCCCTCGCTGTGGTGTCGCTTGAGTCGTTCACCCGCGGCCGCGCGCGCTACCACAGCAGCGCAGCCCCCCGGGTGCCGCGTACCACGCGTCTCGGGCGCTGGCGCTGGGCAGCCTACGCCTTCCTGGTCAGCGTTTTGCTGCTGGCGCTGGTAGTCCCGGTGGCGGTGTTGCTCCACCAGGTAAACATTGGACTTTCAAACAACGTGACGCTGCCCTCACTGCGGAGCGCCTCCTTTAACACGGTCTATGTCTCCGTGCTGGCCGCGGTCGCCACCGTGCTGGCCGCCCTGCCGA
>CAZDZP010000241.1:0-4268 GCA_964509855.1 uncultured Anaerolineaceae bacterium
GCGCCATCGAGAATTTCCACCGGGTGTTCTGGTGGTTCCACGTGGTGCTGGCCTTCGGGCTGCTCACGATGATGGCGATGACGAAGTTCCGGCACATCGTGTTCGCACCGGTGAATGGCTTCTTCAAGCGCCCCACGCAGCAGGGCTACCTCGCCCCCATGGGCGACTTCGAAGCGCTGATGGAATCGGGCGCCAGCCTCGGCGCCGGCAAAATCCAGGACTTCAGCTGGAAGCAGCTCTTTGATTCCGACACGTGCGTGCGCTGTGGGCGCTGCACCAACGTTTGCCCGGCATGGAACGCGGGTCAGCCGCTTTCGCCCATGGCAATCGTGCAAAACCTGAAGACCTACATGAATCACGCGGGTCCGCTGGTCATTGCCGGGAAGGACCCGGAGGTGGAGCTCGCGGAACCGCTCGTGGGCGGCTACATCAAGGATGAATCGCTCTGGGCCTGCCGCACCTGCATGGCGTGCGTGGAAGAGTGCCCGGTGATGATCGAACACGTGCCCACAATCGTGGACATGCGCCGCTACCTGGTGATGGAACAGGCGCGCATCCCGGCAACGGCGCAGGCGGCGCTGCAGAACATCGAAACCCGCGGCCACCCGTGGAGCGGCACGCAGCTCACGCGCGAATCCTGGATGGAACAGCTGCGTGACCAAGGCATCGACGTCCCGGTGTACGACGGCTCGCAGGAGTACCTCTACTGGGTGGGCTGCTCGGGCGCGCTGGTGGAACGCAACGTGCCGATCACGCAGTCCGTGGCGAAGCTACTCATGGAATCTGGCACGAGTTTCGGCGTCCTGGGGCAGTCGGAAACTTGCACGGGCGACCCTGCGAGGCGCCTTGGCAACGAATTCCTTTACGCGACGCTGGCCGAAGCGAACAGCCAGAGCATGAACGCGATGGGTGTGAAGCGCGTTATCACTTCGTGTCCGCACTGCTTCAACACCTTCAAGAACGAATACCCGGACTTCGGTGGCCAGTACGAAGTGACGCACCACGCGGAGTTCCTGCAGTTCCTGCTTTCGAAGGGAGACCTGAAGCCGAAGGAAGACTCCGGCCAGAAGATCACCTTCCACGACTCCTGCTACCTCGGCCGCGCCAACGGCGTGTACGACGCGCCTCGCAATGTGCTGGAGTCCATCCCCGGGGCGGACCTGGTGGAGATGCCGCGTTCGGGCAAGAACGGCCTTTGCTGTGGCGCCGGTGGCGGCAATATGTGGCAGGAAGAGACGGGCACGCGCGTCAACCATCTGCGCGCGGCGGAAGCGGCGAACACTGGCGCGTCCATCGTGGCGACGGCCTGCCCCTTCTGCATCCAGATGTTCGACGACGGCATTCCCGCCGTGCAGCCGGACGAGGACACGCGCACCATCCGCGCCTACGACATCGCCGAACTGCTGGAGCTATCCGTGCGCCCGGCCGTGCAGAACATGGATGGCAAGTCCGACATCCCGACCGGGGCTGTGTAAGTCCAGGCCCCCAGGCGACCATCGGAGAGGCGCTCAGCAATGGGCGCCTCTTTGCGTGCCCTTGAACGGGGACTCGACGAAGGCCACCCGGGTCGAAGGGGATCGGGATGGATGTGGGCGAGGGTTACAGCCCGGAGTCGGGGCCGGCGCCGCCGGAGAGCGAGCGTTCGTAGGCGCCGAGCGCAGTGAGGATGACTTCCTCCAGCTGCCCACGGGTCCACTGGCCTGTGCGGCGCTGCGGCCCGGCAGCCACGGGCGGGGTGCCCGGGCCAGTGGAGTTGACCGCGACGGAGATGAACCAGTGCTGGCTGCCGGCCCTAGAACGTTCGCCAAGCGAGAGGGCAACGGTGTAGCCGGGTGCAACGGAGAGGGAAAAGCCGGGGTTGCGATCCGTGGACTGCGGAAGCGGGCTCAGCTCCACCTGGAGCTCCCCGGCGTAGACCTCGTTGATGTCGGTGACGGCGTCGACGGACCAGGCGTGCAGCATCTGGAGCAAGAGGAACTGCGAATCGAAGTCGTGGGAACTGGCGAGGGCCCGGACCTGGCGGCGTTCGCTCCAGGATTCGCGCAGGGCCTGTACTCGCTGGACGAAGGATTCGCGATTCACGGCTGTTGTTTCTCCGGCACAGAGGGCTTCGACCAGGCTCGCGGGCGCCGCCAGGGGAATGGACGAAGCCGGGTCACGCAGGGGAGGGTGTCGAACTGGAAGTGGTTTGTGCTGAACTCACGAAGGGGGCGCGCAATCGACGTTGCGCGCCCCCATTCGCATTACCTGCCAGGGGTGGGGACGCGAGCTAGATAGCCGCGTTGCCGCGTTCCTTGGTGCGGACGCGAATCACGTCCTGCACTTCGGAGATGAAGATCTTGCCGTCGCCAATTTCGCCAGTCTGGGCGTTGTCGACAATGGCGTCGATAACCTTCTCCTGATCGGCGTCGCTCACAACGATGAGGAGCCAGACCTTCGAGAGGTATTCGACCTTGTATTCGCGGCCGCGCCACTGTTCGGTGATGCCGCGCTGTTTGCCGTGTCCCTTGACTTCGGAAACGGTGATACCGCCGTAGCCAAGTTCATCGAGAGCCTCGCGCACGAAGGGGAGTCGTGACGGGCGGATAATTGCGTCGATGCGCTTCATGGGATTCTTCCGTCCTTTTGTGCTGGCGTTCTGTGCCGGAGTTCGAGGGGCCGTGATGCCGGTTCGTGCCGGGCTATTGCCCCGTCATTGTATGTGGTGGGGGAAGCCGGGACGGAGCGAGCGTTGTGCCCGGTTCCGCCCCGGCGAAGGTGCGACGGTTACTTGCCGCCACTGGTGGAGCTGAAGATGCCAGGGCCGGTGGGGCCGAAGTCGGGGTAGGCGTCGAGGCCGTGCTCGAGGAGGTCGAGGCCGCGGAGCTCTTCGTCCTCCGGCACTCGCATGCCGATGGTGAACTTGATGGCGCCGAAGAGGATGCTGGCGGTGACCACCACCCAGGCGATGATTGCGGAGACGCCGATGATCTGGGCGACAAGCTGGTCGATGCCTCCACCCAGGAGGAGGCCGTAGCTGGAGGGATCGCCGTAGCCGGCGCCTTCAAGGCCCGATTGTGTGGAGAACAGGCCGACCGCGAGAACACCCCAGAGACCTGCAGCGCCGTGGACCGGGAAAGCACCCACCGGGTCGTCGATCTTGAACTTTTCGAGGGCGACAACGGCGCCGTACATGACGAGGGCACCAATGGAGCCAATGATGATGGCGGCAATGGGCTCGACCGTGGCACAGCCAGCAGTGATGCCGACGAGGCCACCGAGCACGCCGTTTATCGTGAGGCCCGGGTCGTAGCGGCCGGTGATCATCTTGGAGACCATGACCGCTGTGAAGCCGCCGGCGGCAGCCGAGAGCGTGGTGTTAACGGCGACCTTGGCGGCCAGGGCTGCGCCGCCATTCGTGAGGGCGAGCGTGGAGCCGGGGTTGAAGCCGTACCAGCCGAACCAAAGGATGAACATGCCGAGGGCAGCAATGGTGATGTTGTGGCCGGGGATGGCGTTGGCGCGTCCACCGGTGAACTTGCCAAGCCGCGGGCCGAGGAAGATGGCGCCGACAAGACCGGCCAGGCCACCAACCATGTGCACGATGCCGGAACCTGCGAAGTCCACGTAGCCGTTCGCCATGAAGGGATCGTCGCGGAAGGCGGTCATCCAGCCGTTGCTGTCCCAACCCCAGTGAACAACCACGGGGTAGATAAAGGCCGTAATGACAACGGTGTAGATGAGATAGGACGAGAACTTGAGGCGTTCGGCGAGCGACCCGGCGACGATGGTGGCCGCTGCGGCGGCAAACGCGAACTGGAAGAACCAGCCAGCGTAGTCATCGAAGTCGGTGAGGAAGAAGTTCCCCATTCCGATAAAGCCGTTCGATGAATCGGAAGCTCCGTAGGCGAAGGCCCAGCCAACAGCGAAGAAGGAAAGACCGCCGACACAGGCGTCGATCATGTTCTTCATGATGATGTTGGCCGTGTTCTTCGCCCGGACAAACCCGGCAGTGAGCATTGCGAACCCGGCCTGCATCAAGAAGACCAGGAAGCCACAAATCAGCAGCCATGAGGTGTCGAGAGCGGAAATGAGGTCCGCGACGGGATCCTCTTCCTGCGCGTTTGCCGCCGAGAACAAGGCGAGTGCGAGCAGGACTCCGGCGGTAATGGACATGGGCCGCCAGAGCAGCGAGAGCGATTTTGGCATGTCTGCCCCTTTTCGGGTAAAGCGTAGGGAAACCCCTCGACGATGGATGGTGGGCGCGAGGGGTTACCGGCAGATTTCGC
>CAZDZP010000242.1:0-4248 GCA_964509855.1 uncultured Anaerolineaceae bacterium
CGCGCCGTGTTCGCCATAGGCCCTCGCCCCACCAGCACGCTTGCTCACAATGCCGTCGAATTCGTAGAAGAGGCGTGCGTTGCCGAGACAGTTGGCCACCGCCTCTTGCATCGAAACATCCACGAGTTGGCCCAGCCCGGTGGCGTTGCGAGCGTGCAGTGCCGCCAGCGTGCCCGCGGCGGCGACCGCGCCCGCCTGCGCGTAGCCCTGCTCCACCGATACACGCAGCGGCGGCATGTCGGGGTCACCGCACAGGCTCATCAGGCCGCCAGCCGCCATACCGACGAGGTCCGTTCCCTGCCATTCGGCGTGTGGCCCCTCGCGCCCGAAGGGCGTGATGGACGTCCAGATGAGGTGGGGGAAGCGTTCGTGCAGGTTCGCGTAATCCAGGCCCAGCGACGCCAGCTGCCCCGTCGGCTGTGACTCCACCACGATGTCGGTGTCGCCCAACAGCGCTACGAAGGCTTCGCGACCCGCGTCCGACTCCAGGTCTAGCGCAAGGGTTTCACGGCCGTCCATCATGTGGAGCCAGTAGAGACTTACCGGTTGGCCGTCCTTGCCCGGCGCCAGCGGCAGTTTCTGGCGAAGCGGGTCGCCGCCCGGGGGTTCGATACGCGTCACGGTCGCGCCGAAGCCAGTGAGCAACCGGCAGGCAAGCGTGCCCAGGTCGGTCGTAAGGTCGACGACGCGGAGGTGGGATAGAGGAGGTGTCGGCGGAGTTTGGCTATCGAGTGTCATTTCGTTCGCAGCGGAGCATACCGGTCACCCCGCTTCGCGCGCGAGAGACGGCCAGCCGTTTGCGCCGGGGATCGTAAACTCAGGATGGAGGTGTGGATGAAGATTGCTGTGTTTAGTTCCAAGCCCTACGACATCGAGTTCTTCGGCGCGGCCAATGAGCGCTACGGCTTCGAACTCTCGTTCCTGGAACCCCGACTGACTTTTGAGACCGTTGCCCTCGCGAAAGGCTTCCCGGTTGTCTGCCCCTTCGTCAACGACGAACTCGACGCGGAAGTACTCCGCGAACTCCATGCCGGCGGCACACGGATGCTCGCCTTGCGGTCGGCCGGGTTCAACCATGCGGATCTCGACGAGGCTGCAGCTCTCGGCCTTGTAGTGACGCATGTACCTGCGTATTCGCCGTATGCCGTGGCCGAACACACGCTCGCGTTGATGCTCACGCTGAATCGAAAAACCCACAGAGCTTTTGCCCGAGTGCGGGAGGGAAACTTGGCGCTCGAAGGGCTCATGGGTTTCGATATGCATGGTCGAACCGCTGGCGTGGTTGGGACCGGCAAAATCGGCGCACTCGTTGTTCGCTCACTGCTCGCGATGGGTTGCGATGTTCTCGCCTACGACCCATATCCCAATGAGGAGTGCGAACGCCTTGGCGCTCGCTATGTGGACCTCGATGAACTGCTCACGTCGTCCGACATCATTTCGCTGCACTGCCCTCTCACGCCGGAGACCCGCCACATCGTGAGCCGCGAATCACTTTCGCGAATGCGCCGGGGTGTGATGTTGATTAACACCGGTCGCGGCGCCCTGGTCGACACGAATGCGGTCATCGCGGCGCTCAAGTCCGGGCAGATTGGCTACCTCGGCCTTGATGTCTATGAAGAAGAGGGAGGGCTGTTCTTCGAAGATCATTCGAACCGCGTCATCCAGGACGATGTCTTCAGCCGCCTGCTCACCTTCCCCAACGTCGTTATCACCGCCCACCAGGGCTTCTTCACAGCCGAGGCCGTGTCCAGCATTGCCGAAACCACGCTGTCGAACGTCAAAGGATGGTCTACCGGCGGGGAGATGCACGTCGTTCCCGGAACGGCCTGACGAACCGGCGTGGACATCATCGTCGATGCCAGCCTTGCCGCGTTCCCGCTGCTGCTCATCTTCGTGCTCATGGTGGCGTTCCGGTGGCCGGCGTGGAAAGCGGGCGTTTCGGGTTTCGTGGCGGCCCTGGCGCTGGCCTGGGTCTGGTTTGGGTTCGAACTCCCGGGCGGCGCTCCGGTGGATCGCCCAACAGCGACAGCCGGCTCGCTCATCGAAGCAGCTTTCACCACGGCAACCATCCTCTGGATCCTCGTCGGGGCGCTCAGCATCCATGCGCTGCAGGAGCGCCGCGGCGCCACAAATCGCCTTCGCGACGCCATCCAGGCGATAACACCGGAGCCGAGGCTCGCCGGTATCCTCATCGCCTGGTTCTTCGCGCTGTTCCTCGAAGGCGCGGCCGGCTTTGGCACGCCGGTCGCGTTGACCGCGCCGCTACTGCTCGCCTTCGGTTTCCGTCCTGTGGATGCGGTTGCGATTGCCCTGCTCGGGCACGCGGCGGCGGTCTCCTTCGGCGCCGTCGGCACGCCCGTGCTCACGCAGGCCGACATCACCGCGGTCAGCGCGCGTGACATCGCCGCGGCGACATCGCTCTATCACGGGGCGATCGGGTTCGTGCTGCTGGGTTCAGCGATCGTCGTAATGGATCGTGGTCTCGGCGGCCGCGGAGTCGCGACGGCCTCAACGTGGTGGTGGGCGCTCTATGCGGTGGCGTGTTTCATGGTGCCGAGCGTCGCTATTGCCCAGCTGTTGGGACCCGAATTGCCGTCGCTCGGCGGGGCGCTCATCGGCGCGATGCTCTTTGTCCCCGCGCTCCTCGCCTGGCAATCCAGGCGGCCGAAGGAGTCCGCGTCGACCGATTCCTCCGCGAGATCTCCCCATGGCACGGAACTGGCTCTTGCTGCCGCTCCCTACCTCTTGCTGGTGGCGCTGGTCGTCATAACGAGAGTCGGGGTGCCGATTCGTGGGCCACTGCAGGACCTCGAATGGACGTGGCAGCTCTTCGACGGCTTCGGAGGCAGCTTTCAGCCGCTCTACCACCCCGGCACGCTTCTCGCGGCGGCGTTTCTTGCCGGGGCGTTGATACAGCGCGCGCCCCTGGGCGAAGTGGGCGATGCCATATTCACGGCTTCGAAGCGGCTGATTCCCGTCTCAATTGCACTACTGGCGATGCTCGCTCTTTCGCGGATCATGGTGCATTCGGGCATGACGGCAGCGCTGGCGCTCGCGGCTGCCGAACACCTTGGCGCGCTCTGGCCCCTGCTTGCCCCGTCGGTGGGCGTGCTGGGGACGTTCACCACCGGTTCCGCGACCGCGTCCAACGTCCTGTTCTCCGACTTCCAGCTCGAAACGGCGGAGCGGCTGGAGCTTTCCACTGTCCCCATGCTCGGTGCCCAGAGCGCTGGCGCCGCAGTAGGCAACGTCATTGCGCCGCACAACATCATCGCGGGTGCTGCGACGGTTGACCTCAAGGACGGCGAAGGCGATGTGCTCAAGCGCACCGTGCTGCCCTGCATCGTCTACGCCGCCGGTCTCGGGCTGATCGCGTTCGGCTGGACCTTCGGGGATTGACGTTTAACCCAGCCGCACTAGCAGCGGCCGCCGGCCGAATCCCATCGTCGAGGCGCGGAGTTCGGGAATCTCCGCCACCGTCTCGATGACCGGGAAGCGCTCCAGCAGCGTGCGGATCGCGATACGCGCCTCGAGCCGTGCGAGGTTCGCGCCGATGCAGAAGTGCGGCCCCCAGCCGAAGCCGAAGTGCGGGTTGGGGTCGCGCGCGAGGTTGATTTCGCCGGGTTCGGCGAAGACGGCCGGGTCGTGGTTGGCAGCGGCGATGCACAGGTAGACCGTTTCGTCCTTGCGCAGTTGTTGTCCTCCGCGTTCGTGGTCGACGGCCACCTTGCGCACCATCGCGCGGGCAGGTCCCACGGTACGAAGGAACTCGTCCGGGGCGGTGGCATCGAGGTCGCGGTTTGTCCGCATTTTCTGGAGTAGTTCCGGGCGTTCGAGCATCATCCCGAACGCGTTGGCGACGAGCGTGAGCGTGGTTTCGTGGCCAGCGAAGAGCAACATCGTGCAGGTCGCGATTAGTTCGAATTCGTCCAGGGCCGTGCCCGTTTCGTTGACGATCGTCGAGAGCAGCGTGGCGCTCGGGTGCCGCCGCTCCCGGGCGATGAGTTCGCGAAAGTAGGCGATGAACTCGTCGCTGGCAGTGCCGACGCTTTCATCCGGCACTTCGCCCGGCTGCGCTGAGAACACGAGCTTCGCAAGGTCGTGCGACCAGTCCTGGAAGCGCTCTCGGTCGGCCGGGTCCACGCCCATGATCGCCGCAATCACAAGCGCGGGGACGGGCTTGGCGAAGTCGCGGGTGAGGTCGACTTCGGATGATTCCCAGGAATCAATCACTTCGTCCACGATCGC